>CBFHHJ010000100.1:0-5712 GCA_965655505.1 Luminiphilus sp. | reverse complement strand
CAAGCAGCCAACCAAGGCTGGCTTACAGCGCCGAAAATCGTTGCGCTGTGGGCCAAATGGCAGCAGCTCGATCGGGGCCTTCAAGTCGGCGAGTACCGCCTGGAATCAGGCCTCACGGCTAAGAGCTTGCTGAAAAAATTGAATGCCGGGGATGTGATCCGCTATTCCGTCACATTTCCCGAGGGCATTACGCTCGCCGAGGCGGTTGCCCGTCTCGGCGCCTCAGAGGGTATTGAAGTAACGCTTGCTGGGCCTGATGATCCGCGGCTGACGGCGTTAGTGGAGCCCTACGCCCCTGAAGGATGGTTTTTGCCGGAGACCTATCAATACACCCGAGGCAGCAGTGATCTTGATGTCCTGCAGCGTGCAAACAGCTTAATGAAAAAAGTGCTCACCCAAGCATGGCAGGAACGATCTACTGCGTGCCCTTTGAAGAGCCCCTATGAGGCGCTCATTTTGGCATCCATTGTCGAACGGGAAACCTCCGTCGCTGTTGAGCGCCCACTGATTGCAGGCGTATTCGCACGGCGGCTTGAGCGCGGGATGCGGCTACAAACCGACCCCACGGTGATTTACGGTTTGGGTTCGAGCTATGATGGTAACCTCACACGACAGCATCTTAGCGACGCGACCAATCGGTGGAACACCTACCGTATCCCCGGATTGCCGCCCACGCCGATTGCGTTGCCGGGGGAAGAAGCGATTCACGCTGCCTTGAACCCAGAAGCCGGCGATGCCTTGTATTTTGTGGCGAAAGGCGACGGATATCACGAGTTCGCAGCAACCCTCGAAGCTCATAACGCTAACGTACGACGCTTTCAGTACCAGCGCCGGACTAACTATCGCTCGACACCCGATAAAGGAGTAACTCAGTAGTGGCCGATACGGCTCGATTTATTACCCTTGAGGGCGGCGAAGGCGTGGGTAAGACCACCAATCTTGCGCTTATTGAGCAATTACTTCGGGCTCGTGGTCTCGATGTGGTGGTGACGCGGGAGCCGGGCGGGACGCGACTTGGGGAGCAGGTTCGGGCCTTGTTGTTGGCAACTGGCGATGGCAATGACAATGACAATGACAGTCCGTGCCCGTTGGCTGAGCTGCTGTTGATATTTGCCGCCAGAGCCCAACATCTTGAAACGGTGATTGAGCCGGCATTGGCGCGAGGACAATGGGTGCTGTCTGATCGATTTACCGACGCGACCTATGCCTACCAAGGTGCTGGGCGAGGCCTCGACGTCGCTGCGATTGCCACACTAGAGAGGCTGGTTCAGGGAGTGCGTAAACCCGATTTAACGGTACTACTGGACGTCGATCCCGACGTGGGTTTACACCGCGCTGCTGCTCGAGGAAGCCTCGATCGATTCGAGCAAGAAAGCGCACAGTTTTTCCGTCGGGTGCGAGAGGGCTATCTGATACGCGCCCGTGGTGCGCCCGAAAAATGGTGTGTCGTTGATGCTGGGCAGCCCCTTGACGCGGTGCAAGCGACACTGAAAGCGCAGTTACTAGAATGGATTGATTATGCCGGATACTGACCCTTATGGGCGCTGGCAGGGTGCGCCTGTTGATTGGCATCGGGGGCCGTTCAACCAGTTGCTTGCTCTAAGTGAGCAAGGGCGTTTGCCCCATGCATTATTGATCAATGGCCCGGTCGGCGTTGGCAAAACCCAGTTCGCCAGTGCCCTCGCAGCCTTTCTGCTGTGCTCATCAGCCGAAATGCGACCTTGTGGATGCTGTGACGCCTGCAGCCAGGCCCGCGCGGGAAGTCATGGGGACTACCGGTGGGTAACCCCAGAGGAGGGTAAGCGGGCGATCGGTATCGACGCTATCCGATCAGTAATCGATTTTGTTCAGCAGACCGCGGGATACGGAGCGCGTAAAGTCGTGGTGGTTACACCGGCGGAGGCGATGACGCTCGCTGCTGCAAACGCACTGTTGAAAACGCTCGAGGAACCCGCCGGAGATAGCGTCATTTGCTTGATTAGTGATCGGCCGGGTGATCTTCCTGCAACCGTCAGGTCTCGATGTCAGTCAGTGACGCTGCCAATGCCGTCCCAGCAGGAGGCCGTCGATTGGCTGACTAAACAGTTAGCGATCTCGCCCGCTGAGGCGGCCGAGGCCTTAACAGTATCGAATCATCAGGTAATGACGGCGTTTTCTGCTATTGCCGATGGCTCAATAGCCGCACGATCAACTTTGACCACGGTTCTTGACGAGTTATTTGCAGGAAAGCGATCAAGCCTCGCCGCTGTTGATGACGTCGGCGCTTTTTTGCCAGAAGTCGTGATTGAAACCATGATGCTTAGGTTAGAGCACGGGTTACGTCGATGTGACAGGACTGAGTTAGCCAAAAAGCAGGCGGTTTTTGAATTACGTGATGAGTTGTTGCAGCTGCAACGGGCCCTGCGCAGTGGGGCAAATCTAGGCAAAGACTTCTTACTGGGTGACGTGTGTCGGAAGGGGCGTGGCGTTCTGGCATGACGGATGATTTGAAGGATTACGGATCACCCAATGTGTTGGTATAGTTTCGCAATCGAAATGCGAGAGAATTGATATGAGTGAAGGGACGCGACAGGGGATACTCTCCCTTACCATCAAGGACAAAGCGGTCCTCTACGCAGCTTATATGCCGTTTCTGCAGAATGGCGGGTTGTTTGTGCCCACTAATAAGCGCTATCGCATTGGCGACGAAGTATTCATGTTGCTGACGCTGATGGACGAGCCTGAAAAAATCCCTATTGCTGGAAGGGTGGTTTGGATTACGCCCCCTGGCGCTCAGGGGAATCGGCAGGCGGGCATTGGTGTTCAATTCTCTGAGCAGGACGCAGCCGCGAACGCGAGAATAGAAAACCACCTCGGTGGGGCGCTTAACTCAGATCGTCAAACCCACACTATGTAGCTCACAAGTCGGTCGCAAGCGGTCTTGGGCGTCAGGATTTTGCCCACAAAAAAAGGCCCCAAAAGGGGCCCGAACAAGACTGTTTTAGGAGTGTGCGTGGCGCATTTCCTAGAGGATTTGCTGCTACGCGCCGAGCACTTGGGATGCCCAGTGTCGTCTGACTGCGCTAGAGGCCATTCGACGATCCTAGTATGCGCATTCCCACAAAGCTTTCTACCTCAAAATCAAACTTTATTAGACGGATAGGTAATAACTAGAAAACGCTTTAGGTCAGTAAGGTAAGCGAAACGCCACTTAATAATAAAGTAAATAAATTAACGCTTTTAAGCTAATGATATTTATAATAAAATCCGGAATATCTTGTTGTTAAAACTGGTTGCTCCGACAAAATTGGTAAGGCGCGAGGCAGGTTCAGGGCGAGCATGTTTACGAATCTCACCGGGTGCATAGGAATTCCCTAAAAAGTGCGATTGAAACTAAGTGCCCGCTGTGCGACTATCCGCGCCCCTGGAATCGGCGCAAACCGCCGACGACGCCTGTCTTTCTGCGGGAGTGGCGAAATTGGTAGACGCGCTGGATTTAGGTTCCAGTGCCGCAAGGCGTGAGAGTTCGAGTCTCTCCTTCCGCACCATAAATCGGGTTGTTTGTATCGGTTCACAGGTACACGATGCGGGCCGCTGCCGCGTTGACAGCCTTCACTATTAGCGAGTTTTAAATTCAGGAGCAAACCATGCGGGTTTCTATCGAGACGACTTCAGGACTGGAGCGTCGCCTCAATGTTGGTGTTCCCGCCGAGCGCGTTGACGGGGCTGTTGATCAGCGTCTGCGCGAGGCTGCACGAAACGTTCGGTTGCCGGGTTTTCGTCCGGGCAAAGTCCCGATGCGGGTTATGAAGCAGCGTTTTGGCGCAGGCGTCCGTCAGGAAGTATTGGGCGAAGTCATCAGTCAGTCATTTCAAGAGGCGGTACAGACCGAACAACTGCGCCCCGCGGGACAGCCAAAAATTGAGCCGCGCAGCTTTGAGGCCGGCAAGGACTTGGAGTACACCGCAATTTTCGAGATCTTCCCGTCGGTAGAGCTCAACGACGTGAGCGATTTCGAGGTTAGCCGTCCCACCGCCGATGTGACCGAAGCTGACGTGGATGAAATCATCAGCGTGTTCCGCAAGCAGCAGGGACAGCTTGCTGACGTAGATCGCGCCGCCGCAGAGGGCGACACCGTGGTCATCGATTTCGTTGGCACCCGCGATGGCGAAGCGTTTGAAGGTGGCAGCGGTGAAGATCTGTCCCTCGAACTGGGCTCAGGCCGCATGATTCCTGGCTTCGAAGACGGCATTGTCGGCATGTCAGCAGACGAAGAGAAAACGCTGCCGCTAACGTTCCCAGAAGATTATCAGCAGGAAGACCTCCAAGGTGCCGCGGTTGAGTTCAAGATTTCAGTTAAGAGTGTCAAGGAGCAAGAATTGGCTCCCCTTGATGACAAGCTGTTTGCAAGCTATGGCGTCGAAGAGGGCGGTGAGACTGTATTCCGAGACGAAGTGCGCAAAAATATGGAGCGCGAGTTGCGCAATGCGGTGCAAAACCACCTGAAGCAGCAGGTGATGGATGCAGTCGTCGCCGCGCATACCGATATGGAAGTGCCGACCAGCCTCATCGCCCAAGAAACTGATGCGATGCGCTCACAGATGTTCCAGCAGTTTGGTGGTCAGGCCAACCAAGATATGGATCTCAAGAGCATTCTGCCCGATGAAATGTTTAAGGATCAGGCGGAGCGTCGCGTCAAGCTAGGCTTATTATTGGCCGAGATGATCGACAAGTTCGGTTTACAGGCAGATCCCGCTAAAGTAAGGGAGACGATCGAGGACATCGCGTCGACCTATCAGGAGCCTGAAGAGGTTATCAACTGGTATTACTCTGAAAACGAGCAGCTTGCGGGTGTTGAATCCCGAGTGCTCGAAGACCAGGTGGTTGAGAAGCTGCTCGATGGTGCCAAAATAGAAGATAAGCCCTGCTCATACCAAGAGGCACTCGCGGAAGCGCGTCCCCAGCAAGGCTGACATTTAAACAACGACTGAGAAGCTGACATGAGCTACGACCGCCCACCGATGGACGTGAACAACCTTGGACTGATCCCGATGGTCATTGAGCAGACTTCGCGGGGAGAGCGGTCTTTTGACATCTACTCCCGGCTGCTCAAGGAGCGGGTGATCTTCGCTGTGGGCGGTGTGGAAGACCACATGGCCAACCTGATTGTGGCGCAACTGCTGTTTCTCGAGTCAGAGAATCCTGATAAAGACATCCATCTGTATATCAATTCTCCCGGTGGTTCCGTGACTGCCGGGCTGTCGATCTACGACACCATGCAGTTCATCAAGCCGGACGTCAGCACCATGTGCATCGGCCAGGCTGCATCAATGGGTGCATTCCTGCTGAGCGGCGGTGCCAAAGGGAAACGCTACATTCTGCCCAACGCGCGCACCATGATTCATCAGCCGTCGGGCGGCGCACAGGGTCAGGCCACGGATATTGATATTCAGGCTAAAGAGATCCTCATCATCCGTGAAAAACTGAATCGGCTGATGGCAGAGCACACCGGCCAGACCCTTGAAGTGATCGAGCGAGACACCGAGCGCGACCGTTTTATGGACGCCGAACAAAGCTGTGAGTATGGATTGGTTGACGAGGTTGTTAACAGTCGATCAACGGCGCCCGAGGCGTAACATCGGCAACGTGAGCACGGCATCGCTCCGACGCCGGCTTGCATTGGGCGGCGAAACATATCAAGGTTGACAATGGGCGGGCGAATGACGCGCTCGA
>CBFHHJ010000099.1:0-5787 GCA_965655505.1 Luminiphilus sp. | reverse complement strand
GCCTTTAGCCATGGCAGAGAACGGGTTGGAGGGGAAAATATTAACCAATACGTCGGTGAGGGGCGGCGCGGCTTTGGGCGTATACGTGGCTGACGTATCAATGGCGAGACCCTCGCCCGGGCTGAGCAGGGTGGCACCAATCAATCCCAGCGAGACGGCGATGCCCGTCGTCAGCATATACAGCACGATGGTCTTACCGGCGATCGCGCCCATTCGTGCGCTGCTACCCAAAGACGTCATACCGCAAATCAACGACACCAGCACTAAGGGCACCACCAGCAATTTCAGCGAGGCAATAAAAATCCGGCCCACCACATCAAACAATCCAAACACCAGTCCGTCGTGAATGAATCGGTAAAGGGCGCTTTGCTCGGGCGCGACCAACGAATCCACGGCCTTGCCTGGCGTCGAGAGCTCGGGCTCATTGACCAACACGGCCATCAGCCATTCAAGCCCAGAACCCAGCAGAATACCTGCGGCCATCGCGATTAAAATTCGGTTAGTTAAAGACACCTAGTCGCCCTCACACACGCCGGGCACATGTCCTGTGACCGTGACATCAGCACAGGCATTGCAGCCCGATGCGTAAGTTTTCACACTGCCATCAGCCAGAGTCGCACACACAGGCCGATACTCCATCGTGCACACCATGGGACGAGTTTCCTGGCATGCCATGACATCTGCCTGCTCGGCAGCGGTCTGAGACTGCTGCGCGGTTTGCGTGCACCCACTGAGCAACAAGGCGAGCATCGATCCCATCGTTAGCACCGACCCCGTGGCACGCGTGGCTTGCCAGTGGCTCGTGCGCCCATATACGCACCCATATATGTACCCATACGCACATTCAAGAAAGGTGGTTATTCCACGAGTTGATAAATATCGACGTTGCATATCTAAGCGCTCTTAATGAATTGACCCGACTGATAGTCGCGAATGGCCTGTTCGATTTCTTCCCGTGTATTCATCACAAAGGGACCATACCCCACCACGGGCTCGCCAATAGGCTTGCCGGTCATGACCAACAAGTGTGCACCGGTATCCCCTGCCATGATCTGCCACTGATCCCCATCGGAGGTGACCAACAAATGTCCCCTTGGAATCATCCCGCCCTCAGTGGCGACAGAGCCATCATAAAGAAACCCAATCGCCGTGTGGCCCTCTGCCGTAGCAAGGCTGATTTCGGTATCGGCCTCGATACTGATGTCCAGCAACGAAGCCTGGGGCACCAATTCGTCCAGTGGTCCAGTAACCGACTCATCGTTTATAGTCCAAGTGCCCGCGACAGCAATGCCTGCAAAACCCGCACCCTCCAGTCTCGCCAAGCCCTCGGACGGAATATCCCGATAGCGTGGCGCTAGCATCTTTTCAGCCGCCGGCAGGTTGAACCACAGCTGGAAGCCATGAAGCCCCTGGGTATCGAGGGTCGGCATTTCCGAGTGAATGACCCCACTGCCCGCGGACATCCACTGAGCGCCGCCGCCACTGATCTCCCCGCGATTACCCATGCTGTCTTCGTGAATGATGCCGCCATCTTTTAAATACGTCAGGGTTTGCATTCCCCGGTGGGGGTGAGGAGGAAAGCCGCCCGCAAAGTCTTTGCGAAAGGGGGATCGCAGTTCGTCGATAAGTAACACCGGGTCGGTCTGGGTATCCCCCATCAAAGCAATACGCTGTATCGCGACGCCATCGCCATCAGTGCTGGGCTGGCTGGGACGAGCCGTTGTAATGTGTCGTTGGGTCATATGAACCTCACCTTTTTTGCTGTCTCGCTGTCTCGCTGTTTCGCTGTCTCGCCATCCCGCCTGTGGCTTATCAAAAAACTGCGGCCCGACAACGCTCGCTGGACTGCACCGCGCAAGTCACGTAAACCAGAAGGGACACGGCCCAGTGGTGACCTCTATGCTATGGCGCGACTCAGCAGCTGATCACGGCGACGACAGAGCATCTCCACTTCCGCTGGAGTACTCGAATCTATAACCACTGGCTGTCGCTGAGCGAGCGCCGCTGCCAAGCGACGCCGGCAGACCTCCGAAGCTTCGGGCAGCTTATCGGCGATGCCTTGCATATCCGCCATCCGTCCCCAGCAATTGAGAGCGACGTCACAACCCGCGGCAATCGCAGCTGCTGCCAATTCCGGCACGCTGCCTGTTAGCGCCTTCATATCGAGGTCATCGCTCATCAACAACCCGTCGAAACCGATACGCTCGCGGATAATCGATTGGATGATGTGCGACGACAGGGTGGCGCAGGCCTCGGCATCCCACGCGGGATAACAAATGTGCGCCGTCATGGCCATGGGTGCATCTGCGAGGGCGGCGAACGGTGAAATATCAATGGTGAGCTCGTCGGCACTGGCGTTCACCGTCGGCAGCGCTTCATGGCTATCCGCCTCGGCGCGACCATGTCCCGGAATATGTTTAATGACGCCGACCACTCCACGCTTAGCTAGACCTTCGAGCGCCGCGCGGCCCAACGCCGCAATCATGGCGGGCTCATGGCCAAAAGCTCGATCGCCAATAATGTCGTGGGCCCCCGCTTGGGGAACATCGACCACTGGCGCACAGTTAACGGTAATGCCTAGCTGCGCTAACTCGAGCCCCAGGGCCTCATGGTTAAGTGTTGTTGCTTCCACCGCCAATTGGGGATCTTTTGCATAGGCCTCGGCAAAGCACTGCGCCGGGGGGTAAGTCCGCCAGTGGGGGGGGTGCAGTCGCGCCACTCGCCCACCCTCTTGATCGATCAGTATGGCCAAGTCATCTCGACCGGCGATATCACGCAGGGAATCCGTCAGTGCTTTTACCTGCGCTGGCGAATCGATGTTGCGGGCAAACAAAATGTAACCAAGGGGATCTGACGCCCGGAACAAGGCGCGCTCATCGGCGCTAACAGTCTGGCCCGCAAGGCCAAAAATCGCGGGTAGCATTATTGGGCTACTTCAAGCGCACGCTGGGTACGGTCCTGCCCGATCAGCGCGGCGACAATATCATCAGTGGAATCCAATATATTGAGGGCGCCAACATCCTCGGGATCGATGTAGCCGCGCCCACCTTGAAAATCTAAAATCCAACGCATCAAATCTTCCCAGTACTCACTCCCCACCAAAACAATCGGCCGCCGCTCAGTCCGATCGGTGTTGTACAACACCAGCAATTCAAACAACTCATCGAGGGTGCCAAAGCCGCCGGGGAAAATCACAAAACCAAAGCTGTAGCGCGTAAGAAAATATTTGCGCGTGAGGAAGTAGCGGAACGTGAAGGAGCGGGTCAGAAAAGGGTTAGGGACCTGCTCATTGGGCAGCACGATGTTTAAGCCCACCGACTCTCCGCCCATTTCCTTTGCGCCACGATTCGCGGCTTCCATAATGCCTGGTCCGCCGCCCGTGATGACAGGCACGTCTGCGCGGGCAAGCAGATCGCCCACCGCCTGAGACGCGCGGTATTCTTCGCTATCCGGCGCTACCCTTGCGCTGCCAAAAATGGATACGGCGGGCGCAATGCCGTCGAGTAACTGCGCGGCGGCCTGCATTTCGTCGTGAATTCGAGAAAAGGTCTCTGTATCGCTGGCAACATCCGACTCACCAACATCATTCGACAACATCAAACACCGTGCGCAACTTACCAAATGTGATGACATCCCCTGGGGTCACTTCGGTCTCGCGAATCCGCGCGTGTTTTCGAGAAACTTCAGAAGGGTCAAGAACGATGTCGCGGCTGGGATCGCGCCCTAGCAACAAACCATCTTCTATCGAGTACTCACGGCCGCCGTCCAAACAGCGCAAACGCAGCGTTGAAGACATCAGCGAATTCCTTGCAATCCCTGTTTCTGAATTCCGAGCTTACCGCGTCTCAACCCAGATCACCTCAAGCCCGACTAAACAGATGGTATTTCTTTTTGCCGAGACGCACGAGCCAGAACTGCCCATGTAAAGCCTTTTCTATGGCAAAACAGGCGGCAGCCGATACGGGGGGTGTTCCATCGACCGCTTCACCATTGATCAGTACAGCACCACGACTGAGCGCATCTTTTACCTGCTTTCCCGACGAGACCATGCCCACTTCGGTTAACAGCTGAGTCAAGGTCTCGGGCAGTGTTGCAGGATCAATCGCGCTGCTAGGCAGCCCATCGAGGGCCAACTGTTCCAGATCTGGGGCAGACAACTGATAAGCGTTACCGGCGAACAGCGCTTCAGAGATGCGCTGAGCGGCAGCGAGTCCCTCATCGCCATGCACCAAGCGTGTCACCTCGGTCGCCAGTACCTGCTGGGCCTCCGGGCGTCCCTCACGAGCACGATCCGCCGCTTCAAGGGCATCGATGTCGGCGACGCTCAGGAACGTGAAGTACTTGAGAAACCGGTAAACATCCGCGTCGGCGGTGTTGAGCCAGAATTGATAAAACCCGTAGGGTGACGTTTTGGCTGCATCAAGCCAGATGGTACCGCTTTCGGTTTTACCAAACTTGGTACCGTCAGATTTGGTAATCAGCGGCATGGTCAGTCCAAACACCTGACCCCCATGCAGACGGCGGGTAAGATCAATACCGCCGGTGATGTTGCCCCACTGGTCCGAGCCGCCAATTTGCAAGCCGCAACCCTGCTGCCGATATAACTCCGCAAAGTCGAAGGACTGGAGAATCATGTAAGTGAACTCGGTAAAGCTAATCCCTGCGCCTTCCCGGTCAAGGCGCTGCTTGACCGACTCTTTTTGGATCATGTTGTTGATCGAAAAGTGCTTGCCGATATCGCGCAGGAAGGTCAGCACGTCGAGATTCTGTGTCCAATCGAGGTTGTTGACCACCTCCGCGGCGTTGGGGCCATCAAGATTAATGAATTGACTAACCTGCGTGCGCAGCTTGTCGGTCCAGCCTGCGACAACGTCTGGGGTGTTGAGCTGGCGTTCGGCGGCCTTAAAGCTCGGATCTCCTATCAGACCGGTAGCGCCACCGACGAGTGCAAGGGGCTTGTGACCGGCCAACTGAAAGCGGCGCAGCATAAGCAGCGGCACCAACGACCCAATATGCAGGCTATCGGCGGTTGGGTCGAAACCCGCATACAAGGTGCGTTGACCACCATCGAGCCATTCAGCAATACCGTCTTCACCGGCGATTTGAAACACAAGACCGCGGGCACGCAGGTCTTCCAGAAGCGCACTGGACATCATTCAGGAAACTTTTTGTCGTAAAGGAAGGTCACAGTATCCCACAATTCCGGTAGATCGGGCCCTAAAAACCGATCCAAGAGGGTTTTTGAATCCGTACAACCTGACGTATAGTGTCGTCAAATCAACCATTTACCTATGGTGACTCACCTGTTGCACGAAATACGCAAGCCGGCACGCCGCGGCGCGACCCCAATTAACGAGCAAGGCACCCCCCGCGGGCGTGGCCATTTGCTGGTGGTTGGTGCGGTGAGTCTTGGGGTGGCGCTGATCGCGTTTTCCCTGTCATCTCATCAAGAAGCTGCGAATTTACCCGCGGACGCCAATCTAGCGCAGACGGCCGATGCAAGCGCTGAAGTTCAGTTCGTCGCCGGCACCGAGTCACAGCCAAGCCCGTTAACCGAGCAGGCATTGTCTGAGGACGCAGCGCGCCCAGACGAGCCTGGCGAAACGGAGGCACCCCAGCAACAATGGCGGGAAGAGACCGTGCGGTCGGGCGACAACCTCTCGCTGATTTTCGCCCGCGCAGGCTTTGATGATCGAGATGTCTACGAGGTCACCCGCGCTGACGGTGGCCGCGCCCTGCGCAAGATTTATCCCGGAGAGCGCATCGCGTTCCTTACCGATTCCAACG
>CBFHHJ010000098.1:0-5795 GCA_965655505.1 Luminiphilus sp. | reverse complement strand
CTAGCCGGTCGCACATTCGACGGGTTCGATCATGATCGTCTGCGTCAAAAGAAGCCGTCATATTTGGGAGATCAGACAAGGCAAGCCGCTCGAGTTGTGGCATGGGCGACTCTGCAACCGAGTCCGCTGACACGGGCGAATCGTGATACACCAATTCGGACGCTATGACCTCGGCAAGCACACCCAGAGGGGAACCTTTCGACGGCGGCTGCGGCCATTCCTTAGCCGCCGATGCCTGCCCGGTCAGCCAAACTTTGTAACGTGCTCGAGTAATACCCACGTAAAGCAGTCGCCGTAACTCTGCCGCATCCTTCATCTTCTGCAAGGCATTTAAATAGTTGTAAAGGCTTGGCGTACCCGCGGGCGCCCGATCATCGGCAGCAATGATCAACCGCTCCTCTCCCTGTTCGATGTGCAAGTGCCAGCGTAGGAGCTCCCGATCTGTGCTCGATACACCTTTGTGCAGCATTGGCAGAAATACGTAGTCAAATTGCAGACCTTTCGATTTATGCAGCGTCATGAACTCCACTGGATTACCGGCTACTGGGTGGTCAGCGAATAGCTGCTCAAGCTGCCGATGCAGCCAGTCAACATCCAAACCAATGCTCAGCTGCTCGGCCTTGCGCAACAGCGCAAAAAATCTTCGACTATCGCTTTCGCTAGTCTCCGGATTAATGCTGTGCCCACCCAGCTTTCGCCAAACCTGCTCAATCCAAATGGGTAGAGCCAATCTGTCGCGCCGCTCAACCGCCCAGTCTAAGACGCGACATAAATGCCTCGCGCGCGCCGCACCGTCCCTATCAAGTCGGCTGGCACCCTCACGCAATGCCTGCCGAAGTACCAATGGTCTCGGCTGATCCGCAAGCACACTGTAAATTTCACTGAGCTTAAGCCCGCAAAAAGGTGCCCGAAGCAGCGCCAGAGATGCAACATCATCCGCTGGATTAGCGAGCCATCGGCACAGAGACATTAGATCCATCACCGTCGGCGAGCCGTCTAAACGCTCTAAATCCCGTCCGACAAATGCCACATTACGCTGGCGTAACTGTTCAATAATCTCTCGCGCATGTGATTTTGCTCGCACGAGTACCGCGATACTTGCCTCGGGATTCTGACCACGCAGCGACGCAATCTGGTCGGCAACAAACTCGGCTTCTGCGCGGGCCGCCTCCTGCTGAAACACGTGTGTTACCACCGCCGGTTCCGCGAGCGCTGGATGGATAGCCTGGGCATGGGTGTGGCGTACTCGCCCTTTGCTGATGTCATCCTGCGGTGGAAGCAAATCAGCAAACACCCGATTAACCCAGCTTACGAGACCGGCCTGAGATCGAAAGTTACGCGTCAGCTGCAGCGGCTCAAGCGAAAGCCCACCCACACCATGATCACGCGCCTCAAGAAATAAGCCTACGTTGGCGTATCGAAAACCATAAATCGACTGCATGCCATCACCCACGATGAACAGGGTTCTTGGCGCGGCCTCCGTACCATTATGATCAGACCAACCACGGGTCAACTTTTTCAACAAACGGAATTGCTGATCCGATGTGTCTTGAAATTCATCGATAAGAATATGATCAATTTGATAATCGAGGCGCAGGGCAAGGTCGGTGGGCTCGTCATCGGTTCCGAGTGCAGACTCGGCAGCGAGAGCGATGTGCGTGTAGTCAACCTGCCCAACTGCTTGAAAGACGAGAAGCAATTCCGCCTGCAGCATCGGTAGTAAATGCGAAAGGTGCAAAACCAGATCCCAGGCATCCCCCGCATCGAGATCGGGCAGCAAGCGAACCTCATTGAGTAGCGCTAGACGCTCGTCAGTCTGAATGTCGGTGAGAAGCTCACTCATGCGCGCCTTCTCGGGAGACTTGGGTGGAAACCCTTGCTTTACATTGATCCCTCCCGGTTTGCGCCACTGGCCCTGAGTGGTGAGCAGCAACTCTGTAGCAGTCACCCAATGTCGGAGATACTGAGGCTCGAGACCCAACTCGGGTTCGGGCAGCCCACGATTCTCGCAGGCAATTGCCAAAATGGCCCGCAGGTCGTGGAAATGCTCACCCAGCGCCGCTTGAGTCGCACTCAGCATGGTTGTGACCAAGGATTCGACGGATCCCCGCAGTGCAGACTCCGAAGCCTCAGGGGTGTAGTGCATGCCCAAGTGTCCCCCCCAGTCACCCCGGCGCCCGAGCAGGCGCACCAACAACGTCCTTACCTTTTGCCAGTCATTGTCAAAGTGCAAAAGCAGCGCTCGCAACCCCGCACCTGTCACACTGTCTGTCTCAAGCTGATCGAACAATCCCGCGACGGCGCGCTCATACAGCGGCGTGTGTTGATCGGTGACTTCAACGGCACCTCCGATCCCACTTAAGATAGGCATCTGTCGCGTCAAGTCAGCGCAAAGGCTATCGATGGTCCTTAAATTGAGCGTGTCCGGTGCCAGCGACCACCCGTGGGTTCTCGCATGCTCCAGCACCCCGAGTGCCAGCTGCCGCGTTTTCTCCTCGTGAGGCTCGCTCACCGCTGTGCCCAGTCGAGCCTCCTCAAGTTTCTCCAGCACGCGATCGCGCATTTCAGCGGCCGCTTTGCGCGTAAACGTTATGGCCAAGACCTGCTCAGGTCGCTCTACCCGTGGCAACAGCGCCAGAATGCGCTGGGTCAGGAGCTCGGTTTTACCCGACCCGGCCGGAGCAGTAACACAAAAGCTTTGCGCGGGATCCAGCGCCGTTGCCCGAGCCTGCGCATCGGAATCGGCGTCGGCGTCCGCCACCAGCGCGACGTCTGAATACTCAGTCATTGCGAGACACCCCCCGTCGATGAACTACGATTCCAAGCCACACTCGGCACGTCTTCATCAGCGGTGTCGGCGATAGCTTCAGTTCCTATCCGACAGACCGACGCCAGATCACAGTACCGACAGGCCTGGGGAGCCGGATCCACCTGAGCATCGCCCGCCGCATAGCGATTCGCGAGTTCGGTGAGAATGTCCTGCCAATACGCCCGAAGGGACTCCCAGTCTTCAAACGACACCACCGTGCGCGACAGCTGATCCACCAGCGGTATTTGTTTGCCCCCAAGACCGAGGTTATCGCCGAGCGAGGTAAAGCCCGCCTTCCCGTGCTTAAGCTGCGCGAACGCTACCCCGCTAACGGGATTATCCAGCAACGTATAGGTGGGCAGTTGAGGCTCTTTCGGTCGTTCACCAAGCCAGCTAGCGGCAGTCACCGATCCGGTTTTGTAGTCAATTACCACCCGTCGCCCATCAGACAGCTCATCGACTCGGTCTGGACGCATCCGCAAATTAAGCGGACCCACATTGAGCCAATGCTCCTCTTCTCCCTCGACGACTTTGAACGGCTCACTCCGATCCGCCTCAATCGCCAGCCATTCGATCAGCAATACAACTAGGCGCTCAATCTCTAGATCAAGACAGGCATTTCCTGCGCGTTTGCGAAGACTGCCTTGGTATTTGGCAACACGCTTTTCAAAAATCGCCAGACCGCGTTGCACAGCCACTCGAACGCATTGCTCCCGATCATCATCAGACATCGCTTTTAATCGACTCTGATCAGACAGGTCACGCCACAAGTAGTACAGGGCTTCGTGGACGAGTGAACCCCGCTCGATTGCAGTCAGGCCAAAGGCGGGCTCCGCCAGCGTGGTGGGTCCTAGGCGATGGGTAACCCATGCCCGAAACGGACACTGGGACTGATTTCTCAAGACCGCCGTGCCCCCGCCGTGGGGCAGCATCTCCCCAGTCGTAGGCGCAGAGCTGTCATTCAACCGCTCTAGGGTCACTGGCTCGGTATTCGACGGTTCGAGCGGCAACTCATCAAACGCGGTTTCGATGATCAGCAGAGGGCTAGCAAGCACTGCGATGCCCTGCTCCTCTCGATAACAGCTTGCGGTAACCGTCCCGTGGGTTGATTGCCAGCTGCGCAAAAGCCCCGCGGATTCCACATACAATAGCTCAGCACTGGCACCGGGAATGCCGAGGGAACGCTGAACTTCTGCAGGGATAAAAGGGAGCAGCCTGGGCAACGGCGGTAAACTGCCTGCAATCATGCCCACCACATGAAGGGCATCAAAGTGCAGTCCAATGGCCTCTTGGGGCCCCAAAACCTGAATGGCACTGTGCGGCGTTTTTGGCTGAAAAACGTGTTCGGCAAGACAGAGACGCCATAACTGTACCGCTCGCGTAAAGCTGACGTCGCGTTCGATCGCCGATAGTCTGTAGAGCGCGTCGAGGGACGTATCGAGGCGCTCAATTTGCTGGAACTCGATGGAGTCGAGACTGGGTCGGCCCGGCCATCCCCAGCGCAGCAAATCCTGACGAATCACATCCGCCCATGCAGAGGGGGCACGCAGATGTGCGCGGCTCCTTTCTTGACGACGCGCCGTAAGGACTTTGCTCAGCACGCTTTCCGGAACGCACTGGCTCGCCAAATGCACGAAGTCATCGCAGTCGATCGGGTCACAAGCTAAATTCATGAGCGCCGCTATCAACTTTAAGCAGCCCTCTGACTCGGGAAAATCAGGCTCTAGCAAAAAGGGCGAGCGCAACAACGACAAGGTCTCTGCACGCGTCAAAGGCTCGAGCCCCGCACGCAAGGCAAGCAGGCCATCACGAAATAATGGCGTCTCAGCGAGAGGCATGCCGGTCGAAAAATTCACGGGGAGATCGTTATAGCGCGCATCAAGGCAATCAAATTCCTCGCGCAGGAAATATTCGAGCTCGCTGCGATCCTGCTCCATATCAAGCAACACGATAGCGGTAGTGCCCTGCCCTTCACGCAAGCGCCGCGCCGCCCAGCGGGCCACAGCCGAGAGCTCTGCGAGACGATCGGGGTAGCAATCCCCTGACAGACCTACATGTCGGCCCTCTTCTAATGAGGCTTCAGTACCTAATGCTTCAGTACCTGGGGCTTCAGTACCTAATCGGTCTGCACTGCCAACCGGCTGAGCCGGAACCCAGGCGGGTATCGCAACATGTGATAGCACGCGCTGGGTGAGTGGTTGCAACGTTGCGCAATGCGCCAAAACCACCCGTTGTGGATTGCTCGGAAGCGCAGTGACGGGAAGTGATAGCAGTTGTCGATAACAATCACTGCGCGTCAGGTACCCAGCGTTGCTGAGCTCTTCCTCAAAACGCACCAACCAGCGCATAAAGGCCGCGCAATCGCGATCAAAGCGGAAGCTCTCGCGAACTTCTGATGACCAGGGGTCCGCGGCATAGCCGTACAACAGATTCCGGCAGCGCATGGCCTGCTCTGCCGCAGCGTTGACCTGCACTAAGTTGAAGCCCCCCGCACTCGCACAATCCGCATCAACAATGCGTTTCCAGATCAAGCGCTCTTCAAGTCGCGATAACAACCTGCGAACAGGCAACACTCCGGACTCGACGCACTGTCGCCACAACCCTTCGAGCCAGGCGTCAATCGTAAAGACCTGCGGGACGGGCACTGCGCCAACGGAGACCGATCCTAGACGATAATCATGCCAAGCTGCGGTAATCGCCCTTGCCAAACGCAGGCCCGGCGTTAGCACCGGCGTGGCCCCCTGCAAGTCGTTAACAAATGGCGTTACATCAACAGGAACTGAATGCTTCACTTGGTCTCCAATTACCTCGTAGCATCGAGGTGGGTCATTGCTGCTGCTCACTGGTTCACAGATTTGATGATGCGAACACTTCTGAGCGAGGAGAGACATGACTCCGCAACAATCAACGCGTAGACTTCGCACCTCAACCACGGGACCCGGCGCGCCCTAGCGCACACCACTGTCCCGTCATGATCAAATTTGTA
>CBFHHJ010000097.1:294-5835 GCA_965655505.1 Luminiphilus sp. | reverse complement strand
CAAGTTGTGCCATCGCGTCACGCTGCATGCCCGATTCGATATCCCGCCGCTCGCGATTGAGGTCGTGCAGCTGCTGTGCCAATGGTCGTGCCGCTAAGCTACTCTCGGCGAGCAAGCACTCAATGCCAATCGACATATCTTCTAGTCGCCCCGCCGCATTAAGGCGTGGACCCAACACAAAACCCAAGTCAGTGCTGCTCAGACCGGCAGCCTCGCGACCAGCGACTTCTAACAGCGCCTCAATCCCGGGTCGCGATCGCCCGGCACGTATTCTGGCAAGACCGGCGGCCACTAGGATCCGATTGTTGCGATCAAGCGGAACAACATCAGCCACCGTACCCAGAGCAACCAGGTCGAGCGCATCGCCAAGATTTGGCGGCTCGATTCCCGAGGCGTCAAACCAACCGCGGTTGCGCAACTCCGCCCTGAGCGCGGTGAGTACGTAAAACATCACGCCGACGCCGGCGAGGGATTTACTCGGGAAGCGACAGGCGGGTTGATTGGGATTGACGATCACATCCGCCGCTGGCAACTCATTTCCCGGCAGGTGGTGATCGGTAATTAACACACTGATGCCCAGCCCCTGAGCAGTCGCGACCCCGGCATGGCTTGAGATGCCATTGTCGACAGTGACGATCAGATCGGGCTCGCGATCTGCGGCGATCGCAACAATTTCGGGAGAGAGGCCGTAGCCAAACTCGAAACGATTGGGCACCAGATACGAGACTTCCCGCAGCCCCATTTGTCGCAACAGGGAAACTGCAAGCGCCGAGCTGGTCGCGCCGTCGGCATCGAAATCACCAACGACCACCACCCGGGCATCGCCTTCAATAGCATCTGCCAACAAGGCTGCGGCTTCGCTGGCACCATACAAGCGACTGGGTGGAATCAGTTCCGAAAGCGCAAGATTCAGGTGATCCGGCGACTCTACGCCTCGATTGGCATACACCCGCTGTAACAATGGCGACAACGCCGATTGCGCGAGACTCGGCGGAATCGGCAAACCACGGCGCTTAATTTGTAAGGGCATCAAGCGCTGACAGTTGTTGCCATGTGCTGCTGAACAACCTCCAGATCGTTTTCGAGTACCGTGAAACGCTCTTCCCGATCAAACAAATCAACAAGGTGTGCTGGTAGTTCTGGCGCCGTATCAAGACCGCTGTCAGCGATCGCGTCCGGAAACTTTGCCGGGTGTGCTGTTGCCAGGGTCACCATCGGCGTGTGCTTGTCAGCGGCCACTGTGCGCGCTGCACACGTACCGATTGCGCTATGGGGATCCAACATGTAACCGCAGCGCGCCCACACTCGCGCAATTTCCGCACAGGTCGCGTCATCAGAGACCCGGTGGCTGGCAAATAGCTTGCGGGCTTCGTTCATTGCTGCATCCGACAACGCGATCTCGCCACTGTCGAAGGACTTCATCAGCGACTGAATCGCCGCACCATCACGATCGTAAAGATCGAACATTAAGCGCTCGAAGTTTGAGGACACAGAAATATCCATACTCGGCGACAGCGAAGGTTCAAGGGACTGACGCGCATAGACCCCGGTGGTTAACAATCGATGCAGGACATCATTGCGATTGGTGGCAATGACCAATTGATCGATGGGAAGCCCCATTCTCCGGGCAAGGTAACCCGCGAAAATATCGCCAAAGTTACCCGTCGGTACCGAAAAGTTAACCGCTCGATCAGGCCCGCCCAGGGCAGTCGCCGCATAAAAGTAATAGACAATCTGGGCCATGATCCTGGCCCAATTGATGGAATTGACCGCAACCAGCGAGCGCCCCTCAGGAAGAAATGGTTCGGCGACAAAGCTGGCCTTCACCATTGCCTGGCAATCGTCAAAATTGCCGTTGATTGCCAAATTGTGAATGGTGTCACCGGGCACCGTGGTCATTTGGCGTCGCTGCACCTCTGACACTCGATTGTGGGGATACAGAATATAAATATCGATATTCTTACAGCGCCGGCAGCCCTCGATAGCCGCCGATCCCGTGTCACCCGAGGTAGCCCCCATGATCACGACTTTCTGA
The DNA here is from genome assembly GCA_965655505.1 of Luminiphilus sp. Taxonomy (GTDB): domain Bacteria; phylum Pseudomonadota; class Gammaproteobacteria; order Pseudomonadales; family Halieaceae; genus Luminiphilus. The sequence continues at coordinate 3,800 of CBFHHJ010000097.1, read as the reverse complement.
TGGCGCCGCTCTAAAACATAGTCAAGCAATCGGCCCAGCAGTTGCAGGGCGAAGTCTTTAAACGCCAGTGTGGGCCCATGAAACAGCTCTAAAACCCATTGGTTATGGTCAATTTGCACCAAGGGCGCCACTGCATCGTGTCGAAACACACCGTAGGTATCTCGAATAATCTGCTGCAAATCATCATCGGGAATGCTGCCTTCAACGAACGGTTTGAGCACTGTATAAGCGAGTTCATCGTAAGACATGGACCGCATTGCCAGAATCTCATCGCGGGAGAACTCGGGGAGTCGATCGGGTACATATAAACCCCCATCGGACGCTAACCCCGCAAGCAGAACCTGCTCAAAGTTGAGACTGGGGGCCTGACCGCGAGTACTTACGTAGTTAATCGGCATCACTTACCTCCCGAAAATCCTCGACCCGGAGCTTGCTGGCCGCGCCATAAATGCTATCGAGTGACTCAATGCTCGCGACAGCGCGCTCAATGCTGCTGCAGGCGGCCCGATCGGTCAGAATCACAACGTTCACGCTGCGCGCACCCGCAATTGGAGGACGCTGAATCAGCGTTTCAATGCTAATACCCTGAGCACCCAAGAGCCGAGTGATTTCGGCCATGACTCCCGGACGATCGTCCGCTTCAAATCGTAAGTACCACGCAGTGACGACATCGCCGCGAGGAACGACCGGCAATGCTTTAAGCCTGTCACCCGAGACTCCGAGTAACGGCACCGGACAAATCTGGCCACGACCCAACTCGCGGGCAAGGTCAACAAGATCACCGCACACCGCAGATGCTGTTGGCAGCGAACCTGCGCCGGGGCCGACCAGCACCAATTCGCCGACTGCATCGCCGCGAATCATCACCGAATTGAGCACACCATCAACATTGGCGATCGCGGCGTCAGCGGGAATCAGCGTCGGGTGAACGCGCAAATCCACCGAGTCGCCCTGCCGTTGGGCAATTCCCAGGTGTTTTATGCGATAGCCCATCTCCGCCGCAAACCGGAGATCCTCGGGCGCCACCCGGTCGATGCCCTCAGTGAAAGGCCCATCCAACTGAAGCGGCGTGCCAAAGGCCAAGGCTGCCAGAATCACCAACTTATGCGCGGCGTCGGTACCATCGACATCGAAGGTCGGATCGGCTTCCGCATAACCTAGCGCCTGCGCCTCCGCGAGGACATCATCGAACGCGCGTCCCGCTGCAGCCATCTCAGTTAGGATAAAATTTCCAGTGCCATTGATGATGCCTGCTATGCCTTCGATAGCATTTGCAGACAAGGACTCCCGCAAGGTTTTGATCACAGGAATGCCGCCTGCTACCGCGGCTTCATAGCGTAGTGCCAGTCCGCTTCGTTCTGCGAGCGCAAACAATTCGTTGCCGTGTTCTGCGATCAGTGCTTTGTTGGCGGTTACCACGTGCTTGCCATTGTTGATCGCCGCTTCAACTAACTCCTTCGCGATGGTGGTCCCGCCAATCAGTTCGACAACGACATCGATCGCTGGATCTTCGGTGACCGCAAAGATATCTCGGCCCACTTTGTACTGGCTGGTGTCACAGTCGGGATTGTCACGACGCGCACCAATATGCCCAAGCACCACAGGGGTGCCACTGCGAGCATCGAGCAAACCCTGATGCCGATTGAAAATGTTCACTACGCCACTCGCGACAGTGCCCAAACCACAAATACCGATATTGATCTGCCGCTGGCTCATGGGTTCATCTCCCCCGATCCGGATAGACCATTACGCAACATACGTTTGATTCCACGGATCGCTTGTCGAGTACGATGTTCATTTTCAATTAATCCAAAACGCACATAACCCTCGCCATACTCGCCAAAGCCCACCCCCGGAGAGACTGCCACACCCGCCTCCTGAAGCAGCCGCTTACTGAACTCGACAGACCCAAGGGCTTTGAACGGCTCGGGAATCTCAGCCCACACAAACATCGTCGCTTTAGGGGGAGTCACCGGCCAGCCCGCCTCGTTCAAACCCGCACACAGCACATCACGTCGACTTTTATACATCGCGTTGATATCACTTACGCATTGCTGATCGCCCTCTAGCGCGGCGATCGCTGCAACTTGAATCGGTGTGAAGATCCCATAATCGAGATAGCTTTTTATGCGCGTGAGCGCCGCAATCAGTTCCTGGTTGCCGCAGCAGAATCCGACGCGCCAACCGGGCATGTTGTAGCTCTTTGACAGGGTGTAAAACTCGACTGCAATGTCCATAGCACCCTCAACTTGAAGGATACTGGGGGCAACATAGCCGTCGAAGCAAAGATCCGCATAGGCCAGATCATGGATGACCCAGATGCCCGCCTCACGCGCAACCGCCACCACTTTTTCAAAGAAACTCAACTCCACGCAATGGCCCGTCGGGTTCGAAGGGAAGTTGAGTACCAACATCTTGGGCTTGGGATAGGTGTTGCGAATTGCGCTTTCGAGTTCCTCGAAAAACGTTTCTTCGTCGGCCATGGGCACATGACGCAAATCGGCACCTGAGATGACAAACCCATAGGGATGAATGGGGTAAGAGGGATTGGGTACGAGAATCGAATCCCCGGTGCTCGTGGTCGCAAGCGCCAAGTGGGCTAGCCCCTCTTTGGAGCCCATCGTAACGATGACCTCTTTGTCGATATCGAGCTCGACGTCATAGCGCCGGCGATACCAATCGGCCATAGCGCGGCGAAGCCGAGGAATACCTTTTGACTGGGAGTACCGATGGGTGTCACCCCGCTGCACGGTCTCGGTCATTTTGTCGACGATATGTTGGGGCGTGGGCTGGTCGGGGTTACCCATACCAAAATCAATAATATCTTCGCCCCGCGCACGCGCGGCAGTTTTCAGTTCCCCAATTATGTTAAACACATAGGGTGGCAAACGCTCGATGCGTTGAAAGTTGTGATTCACAGTGGTGTCGCTCCGAAGAGAACCGTAGCCGGGTAACACCCGGCGGAAAGACTTAGTTGAGACCCAGAATACTCTCGAGGTCATCTGCTGATTTGTAGCCAGGGATCATTTGGCCCGTGCTGGTGACGATCGCTGGCGTGCCGCGAACACCCATGGCAACACCCACCTGGTATTGATCCGCAATCGGTGCGTCGCAGGTCGCCTCGGGTACAGTGGCACCCGCTTTTAGCTTCGTTAATGCATCCTGCTTATCGGCGGAGCACCAGGCTGTTTGCAGCTTGCGTGCGCCATCTGACTCCAAGCCACCGCGTGGATAAGCGAGATAACGCACTTCCACCCCACGGGCATTGAGCTCATCCACCTCGCGGTGCAATTTTTGGCAGTAGAAGCAAGTCACGTCCGTAAATACCGAGATGTAATCCTTCACCTCACCCTCGGGTGAAAACACGATCATCTCGGCAACGTCGATTTCCTCCATGGCGAGCTTGCGATCCGCCGAGCGCTTCTCTTCAGCAAGATTCACCAGACCCGACGCCTTGATGGCGTACAGATCCCCAACCACAAAATGATCGCCTGATTCTGTGGTGT
>CBFHHJ010000097.1:0-284 GCA_965655505.1 Luminiphilus sp. | reverse complement strand
ACTTCCAACAGCTCATCAGCCTCGGTGGGCTTGACCGTCGTGACACGAATTGTGGCGCCCGCGTTCGCAGACAAGGCGGCTGACAGTCGTGCAGCGAGCTCGCCATGAGTCTCATCGGCGTCCTCGGCATGGGCGGGTACTAGGGCTGGTGTTAGAACACACGCAACGATCACTGCAGCACATGCACGAACAAACCGGCTACGGAGGCTTAAACCGACTGCCAAAAAGCCAGTTCCAAAAATCACTGTACTGCTGCTCATAACACTACTCCGTCGCCATTTTGG
>CBFHHJ010000096.1:0-5838 GCA_965655505.1 Luminiphilus sp. | reverse complement strand
GGCCGGTCGCACTACTGGCTGAAAAATAACTGGCAAAACGTGTTTAAACAAACCTCTTGAGATGCTGCTGACTCAATACCAGTAAGCGCTTGGGACATAATTGAGAATAAGGAATCCTTGCACATGCGATATCGGCTGGGTGTTGACGTTGGTGGTACCTTCACCGACTTCTTGTTACTGAACGAAACCTCAGGGGAAACCTTCACGGCCAAAGTGCCGTCCACGCCCGAGGACTCATCGGTGGGTGTGCTCAATGGCGTTGCCAAAATCTGTGACGCAACGGGAATTGAGCCCACCGATATTAAGTTGGTAATGCACGGCACGACGGTAGCGACCAATGCGGTTCTCACGGGGCGTGGAGCCAAGGTAGCGCTTGTGACGACGGCAGGTTACGAGGATACCTTGCAGGTGGCTCGATCCTATTGCCCTGGCGGTCTAGGTGGCTGGGTTACCTACATTAAGAGTCCATTGCTCGCCCCTCTCGAGCTGACAATTGGTGCGCGCGAGCGTATGGCGGCAGACGGCGCCACCGTGACGCCCCTCGACGAAGAGGCCTTTCGAGAAAGCCTGCGAGCCTTACATGCCAAGGGCGGCATCGAGGCGTTAACGATTTGCTTCATCAACGCCTACATCAATGCCGAGCACGAAATCCGCGCCCGTGAAATTGCCCGGGAAATATTCACTGATGTGCCCATATCGATCTCCAGTGAAGTGGTACCGGAGATGCAGGAATATGAGCGTACCGAAACGACGGTTGTTAACTCCTACGTACGTCCTGAAGTTGAGCGCTACGTCAAAAACCTTGAGGCTGCCTTTGAAGAGCGCCTTGGGTCGGATACTCAGCTGTCGATTCTGCGCTCAGACGGTGGCCTGGCATCCAGTCGCGCGGCGGCAGAATCACCGGTCAACCTACTGATGTCGGGGCCTGCCGGTGGTGTGACCGGCGCGTTGTTCTTTTGCACCAAGGCTGGTTTTAAAGACATTTTGACCTTTGATATGGGGGGAACATCGACCGATGTTGCCTTGATTCAAAACGCGAGGGCGCGTGTGCGCCGTGAAACCTATGTTGGCGATGTGCGAGTGCGTGCGCCATCGGTGGATGTACGCACCGTGGGTGCGGGTGGCGGTTCCATTGCCTTTGTGCCTGAACTCACCAAAGCGCTGCGTGTGGGCCCAGAGTCTGCCGGGGCGGTGCCCGGTCCCGCTTGTTATATGAAGGGCGGAGAAGCGCCAACAGTTTGTGATGCGAATGTTGTGTTGGGCTATCTGCCCTCGGACGTTCAACTCGGGGGTGACATGCAGATCAACCGCGAGGCCTCGGTTAAGGCGGTGCAGACAGTCGCCGATGCCGTGGGGATCGGTTTGATGGACGCTGCCGAGGGTATCGTCCGGATCGCCAATGAAGCTATGTTCGGTGCTCTGCGACTCGTTTCGGTTGAGCAGGGCTATGACCCTCGCGACTTCGCCCTGGTGGGCTTTGGTGGTGCAGGACCCCTGCATGCAAATGCTTTGGGGATTCTGACCGAAGCGTGGCCCGTTATTGTTCCTCCGGGCCCTGGGGTGTTGTGCGCTTATGGCGATGCGACAACTCGGGTTCAGGATGAAGCAGCACGCACGTATTTGACGATGGCGAGTGACCTCACGCTAGATAAGTTGCTTGCGGACCTTGAGGCGCTGCGAGAGCGCGCCAGCCAAGCGCTCATCGAAGACGGTATTGATGAGTCTCGGCTCGAGGTGACCTATCAGGCAGATCTGCGTTACGCGGGTCAGGCATTTCAGATAACGGTTGAGTTTACCGAAGCTGAACTCAGAGCGAGCGGCGTTTCGCGCCTTACTGATCAGTTCGATGCGGAGCACGAGCAGTTGTTTACCTTCAAGCTCGGCGATGGGCACGAAATCCTAATGATTCGTGCTGTTGTCGGCGCTGCCGCGACTTTGGAAGCAGATATTTCAATTGCTCAGGGAAGCGGTGATGTTGCGGCGGCAAAGCTGCATGACAGCCAATTTTATTTCGCCGGTCAGGAGTATCCCGCCGTTATCTACGACCGAGCCAAGCTGGGAGCGGGAGACGAAGTCCCCGGTCCTTCAATCGTATTTGAGATGGACTCCACCACGGTGGTGCTGCCGGGCTATACGGCAACCGTCGATACCGTCGGCAATCTGCTAATCAATCCGGCCTGAGGAACAGTGATGACTGCACGAATTATTCAGACCAACAACGCACCTCTCAATCAGATCGACGTCGAGGGTGTCTCCGTCGACTTGATTGAAAACGCTTTAAAGAATGCCCGCGAAGAAATGGATGCGGTGTTATTCCGCACCGCTATGTCACCGGGTATTCGCGAGCAGGGCGACTGCTTCCCAATGATTGCGAATGTCGATGGCAAAATGGTCGTCGGCCAGTTCGGCTCATTCATCGGGCCTTTCCTCGACGCATACGATGCGGAGATCGAAGAGGGCGACGTGATTCTCACCAACGACCCCTACATGTGTAATGCGGCGGTCTCACATCTTCCAGACTGGGTTGTGCTGGTGCCGATTTTTCGTGAAGGCCGGCACATTGCCTGGTCGGCGATGTTTGGCCACATGTCGGATAACGGCGGCATGGTGCCCGGTTCGATCCCCATCGAGGCGACCACGATTTACCAGGAGGGTATTCGCATACCTCCAACCAAGCTCTACAAAAAGGGCGTGCTCCAATCCGACCTTTTGGAGTTGATTCTTCACAATGTCCGGACTCCCCAATGGAACCGGTTTGATCTAAACGCGCTAGTGGCTGCCTGTAACACTGCGGCAAAGCGCGTTGTTGAGCTTGCCGACCGCTTCGGTGATGACGTGCTGTTTTCAACGATGGAAATCATGCTTCAGCGCAATCACGATGCGATGAAGCACATCATTGAGATGTTTATTCCAGAGGAGCCCCGGACCTTTGAGGACTACCTGTGTGACGATGGCATGGGTATGGGCCCCTACAAGATTAAATGCACCCTTTGGCGCGAAGGGTCTACTGCCATATTTGATTTTGATGGCACCGATCCCCAGGCCCAGAGCTCGGTTAACTTCTTCCTCAATGAAGACATGTTCAAGATGTTCTTCGGGTCGTTCACCATTAATGTCGTTGACCCTCAAATCGTCTTTAACGATGGGTTCTATGACCTCGTTGATGTCCGTATCCCTGAAGGCACCTTGTTGAAGCCAAAGTTCCCCGCGGCGTTGTCAGGCCGTACGCACGCATTGGGGCGTATTTTCGACATTCTCGGTGCACTGTTGGGTATGGGTGCGCCAGAGCAGATGCTCAATGCGGCGGGTTTCTCAGATTCACCGCACCTGTTTTATAGCGGCTATGACGCTAAGGGTGAGTGGTTCCAACTGTTTCAGATTGGCTTTGGGGGTATCCCCGGACGACCGGTGGGGGACGGCCCCGATGGGCATAGTCTCTGGCCTGGATTCACCAACGTACCCAATGAGTTTATCGAGTCCTATTTCCCGCTGCGCATCGAACAGTACGCAACGATTCCCGACTCGGGAGGTGCCGGATTGCATCGTGGCGGCAATGGCTTGAGCGTCGCCTATCGATTCCTCGCCGATGGTGAAATCGGTATTCACGATGAACGATGGTTGTGTCACCCCTGGGGTGTGCTCGGTGGTGATACCGGCCTGCGTTCGACCAAACGTCTGGTAAGGAGCGACGGGTCTGAAGAGTGGCTGCCTGCAAAAATCGAGGGTATCAAGGTCAAGGCCGGTGATTTGTTGTACTTCAATACTTGGGGCGGTGGGGGCTGGGGAGATCCCTTGTCCCGTGATCCCGAGATGGTCAGAGCCGACGTTGAACGACGGTTGGTGACAATCGAAGGTGCGCGTCGCTATGGGGTCGTTATCAATGACAGCGGTGCGATCGACGCCGAGGCAACTGATTCATTGCGCGCCGAGATGGCCGCTTCACGACCAGAGGCCGAACTCTTTAATCGCGGTGGCACTATCGAAGAATTAAAGGCGCGCTGTGAGGCGGAAACCCATCTTGCAGCACCGGTTGCCCCCCAGTTTCGGGCGTCGGCGTAACAGTGGGTGGTCGATAAGCAATGAGCTTGATGAGCACCGATGCTTTTAAAAGGTTTTGTCCTTCGAATCATGAATAACACAATCTGCTCAGTCAGGGATTTCCCAAGGAGAAGTTGAAAATGCTAAAGAGAAACCGTTTGTGCACAGCTGTTGTGGCTGCGCTCGCAGCTCAGGTCACCCCCGCAGTGGTGGCACAGGAAACCAGTTTCGCAATTGAGGAGGTGGTGGTCACCGCTCGAAAACGTAGCGAGAACCTTCAAGACGTGCCGATCGCAATCAGTGCGATTGATGCGCAGACGATGGATCGCGCAGGGATTGAACGGCCCGCGGATTACATCAGCCTCATCCCGAACGTGACAATCGTCGACACCGCCAACGTCGGTGACACACAGGTCAGTATTCGCGGCATCGTGTCTACGCGCGACGCAGAATCAACCTTCGCCTATGTGGTTGATGGCGTATTGAGCACCAACCCCAACAGCTTCAATGAAGAATTGCTGGGGGTCGAACAAATTGAAGTCCTGAAAGGTCCGCAGGGCGCCTTGTACGGCCGAAACGCCGTGGCAGGTGCCATTCTTGTGACGACTAAAAAGCCCGGGGACGAGTTTGAGGCCGAAGTCGCCGGCGGCGTCGGCAATAACAGCAGTTTCAAAGCCAGCGGCATGGTCAGTGGGCCAATCACCGAGAATTTAGCGGCGCGACTGTCGGTGAGCACACGCGAAACCGATGGCTTCTATCAGAACGTCTTTAGTGGCCAAGATGACGTTGTAGATTTCATGGAAGACACCAGTGTTCGCGCTCGTGCAATTTGGACAGTGTCCGACGATTTAGAGCTGGATTTCAGGGCCGGTTACTCTGAGGTAAGCGCTGGCGCTATTAACTTCAACGCAGCCTTCGCCATTCCTAACTTCGGTTTTTTGAACCCCGATAACCCGGATGCGTATAACGCCGACGTTAACGACATCGATTGGCGCTTTGCGTTTAATGTGCCCGGTGAGAACGAGCAGGAAACAATTGACCTCGCCCTCAAGGCAGACTGGAATCTCGGGTTCGCTGACCTGGTCGCAAGCGTTGCTTACAATGATCTCGAAGAGTATCTGTTGTCTGATGGCACAGCGGCGACCTTCTACGGTTACGAGCTGACGCCGTCCTGTCAATCGGGGCGTGCAGAACTCAATAGCTTCAGCCGGCCCGACTTGTTCGGTGACCCCCTTTCGCCTTTCTTGGTGCTGCCACCATCACCTGATGGGTCAACAGACTTTGCAGGTATTTACGGTCCCTACACGCCGTTGACCTGTGATGGTTATCAGTATCAGGAGCGCAATCAGCAAGATTTGAGTTTCGATGCCAAGCTGGTGTCATCTGACGATGCCGACCTTCGATGGATTGGTGGTGTCTACTACGCGCAGATCGAGCGCGAAGTGGTTGTCGCTTACGGTGCAGATACCGGCAGTGGGTTTTTGCGCCAGCCTTATGTGCCTGCAGATGGCCCCAACCCCACGGACTTGCTGTTTTGGGATGACTTCAACACCGATGTCTATGCGATTTACGGACAAATTGAATTTGATTTAACGGATACCCTCGAGCTTGCTATTGCTGCCCGTTACGACCGTGAAGAGCGGGAGGTGGATAACAAAGTACCTAATGTTCCGAACTCCGGCCTTAACGTTAACCTGCTGAATCCAGACTTCTCTCCGCGGGCAATCAACCCGGCGCTTGAGAGCAACCCCAACGGGATTCCCACTCGGGATAACACCTTCTCGCAGCTGCAGCCTAAAG
>CBFHHJ010000095.1:0-5841 GCA_965655505.1 Luminiphilus sp. | reverse complement strand
GTTGTTCGTGGGCAGTACAGCCGGGGCTGGTCTTTGGGTAATGCGGTACCGGGCTACATGGAAGAAGAAGGCTGTAAAGGCGGCAGCAGTGACACCGAAACGTTTGTTGCCATTAAAGCGCACGTCGACAACTGGCGCTGGGCGGGCGTGCCCTTCTATCTGCGAACCGGCAAGCGTATGGCGGAGAAAGTGACGGAAATCATCATTCAGTACAAAGAGCTGCCGCACAATATTTTTGGCGGCGGCGCTAACATTCCCAACAAGCTCACCATTCGTTTGCAGCCCAATGAAGGCATCGAAATGACCATGGTGTCCAAGCGCCAGAGCCTTAAGGAAAAGCTGTCACTGCTAACCCACACGCTGAACCTGGATTTCAGGGAAGGCGCCGACCACGATCGGATTCCCGATGCCTATGAGCGGCTGTTCCTCGACGCCATCAATGGCGATCAATCGTTATTCGTTGGCCGTGAGGAAATCGAAGAATCATGGCGCTGGTGTGACTCTTTGGTCGCCGCCTGTGCAGCGCAAGGCGTTAACGCCAAGCCCTATCATGCAGGCTCCTGGGGCCCCGCCAAGGCTGAGATCCTCATTGAAAAAGATGGCAGGAGCTGGCATGTCTGAGCATGTTTTCGCTGATCCCGACGCACTCGATATTGCGCTTGCGACAAAGGTCGCTGATATCCTGACTGACGCTATCGCTAAACGCGGTGCTGCATCCTTGGTCGTGAGTGGTGGAAGTACCCCAAAAGGATTGTTTAAGCGACTGGCCAAATCCACACTCGATTGGCAGCACGTGAGCATCATGCTTGCCGATGAGCGCTGGGTGCCAACAAATCACGATGACTCGAATGAACGCATGGTCAAAGAGCTGCTACTGACAGATAACGCCGCGGCGGCGACCTTTGTCTCATTGGTACCAAAATTCCCGGATATCACTGAGAATCTACAGGCTGTCAGCGATGCGCTAGCAGATTTTGATCAGTTTGATCTAGTTATCCTGGGTATGGGCGGAGATAGCCACACCGCGTCACTCTTCCCTTGTTGCGCTGAGATCGACGTCGGATTATCAACGGAAGACTCAGTCCTAATGACCCATCCTAAGACCGCACCCCACGGTCGTGTGTCAATGTCCCGCTCTCGACTGCTGCAATCAGCCAACGGACTTGTCCATATCGTGGGCGAGGATAAAATCGGCGTGCTGAAACAAGCTCAAAGCTCAACAACGCCGCGCTCGGCACCGATCAGTGCCTTCGTGTCACCGGGGGGTAACTTCGACGTGTGGTACGCGCCTAAAGTTTAAGGGGCTTAAGGGGTTTAAGGCAGCAAAAAAAGGGAGGCCATTGGCCTCCCGAAAAATCCCCACACCTTGGAGCGGGGATTGCCCAAACTTTTTCAGCTGTTTGCCGCTGCCATCAGTGCCGATGCGGTATCCAACATTCGGTTGGAGAAGCCCCATTCATTGTCGTACCAGGCTAAAACTTTGACGAGACGGCCATTTACGCGCGTGTGGTTAGCATCGAAATTGCTGGAATAGCAGGTGTGATTAAAGTCCACCGAAACCAGTGGCTGCGCGTTGTAAGCAAGCACACCGTTAGTATCAGCCTCGGCTGCCTTTTGCATCACGGCGTTAATCTCTTCAACCGTCGTATCGCGCTGAGCCGTGAAGGTGAGATCGACAAGCGAAACGTTGATCGTAGGCACGCGAACCGCCATACCGTCGAGCCGCCCTTTAAGTTCTGGTAACACCAACCCAATAGCAGCCGCGGCACCGGTTTTGGTGGGAATCATGCTCTGAGTCGCCGAGCGCGCCCGGTACATGTCGGAGTGATAAACGTCGCTCAAATTTTGATCATTGGTATAGGCGTGAATTGTGGTCATCAATCCCTGTTCAATGCCGATAGCACTGTGAAGTGGCTTAACAACGGGCGCCAAACAATTGGTTGTGCAAGAAGCATTGGAGATGACGTGATCGTCAGCTGTCAGAGTCTGCTCGTTAATCCCAAAAACAATCGTCGCATCAACGTCTTTACCGGGTGCCGAGATCACGACCTTTTTTGCCCCGGCCTCAAGGTGCTGGGCGGCAGCATCCCGCTGTGTGAAAAACCCCGTACATTCCAACACCACGTCCACGGACAATGAAGCCCAAGGCAATTTAGCGGGGTCGCGCTCTGCGAACACGGCGATTCGATCATCACCCACGACGATGGCATCCTCTTCAGCACGCACAGGGAGGTGGAATCGGCCGTGGGTGGTATCGAATTGAGTAAGATGTGCATTGATTTCTGGCGAACCGAGGTCATTAATCGCGACAATGCGCATGTGTTCGGCCAGTTCAGGGCGCTCATAAAAAGCCCGAAGCACGTTTCGTCCAATACGTCCGTACCCGTTGATAGCGATATTTATCATGACAAACCTCCCTAAAGCGGCTTTGGCTGAACCCTATTCGATGAGGCAATGATGTAGTTTTATTACATAAAAGTCACCCTTTTAAGGCCTAAAAAGCGATTTATTTTTGTTTTATTACATGTTTTTAGCATAAGATTGGGTCTGTAGCCGCGGACGGGCAGCTTTTGGCCTTGTAACGTTGACACCTAAGACGAGCTTGGTAACGACTATGACTAGCGACACGAACCTTCTGACACAGCTGAGCACTGCGATGCCGCAGCTGAACAAGTCTGAAATCAAGGTGGCCAACGCTATACTGGCGGATCCGGAGGCTGCGACGCGCTCGAGCATCGCGGTGTTGGCGGCGGCGGCGGCTGTGAGCGAGCCAAGCGTCAACCGATTCTGCAAGCGATTTGGTGCGACGGGCTTTCCCGACTTCAAGCTGAAACTTGCACGATCGCTGGTATCTGGCGTGCGCTACATGAGCCGCGCTGTCGAGCCCAATGACAGCATCGAGACCTACCCCAAGAAATTGTTTGATAACAGCATTGCCGCCCTAATGATCGCGCGCGACCAGTTGCCGTACCCAGCGATTGAGCGTGCGGTAAACCATATTGCTCAGGCGCGCAGGGTTTACTTCTTCGGACTCGGCACATCGGCCGCGGTCGCTCGCGACGCCGAGCACAAATTTTTCCGCTTCAACATTCCGGTGGCAACCCACACCGATCCATTAATGCAGCGAATGCTAGCAGCCAGTGCCGGGGTGGGTGATCTGTTCTTCTTCATTTCCCACACGGGACGCACTCGAGTGCTTGTGGAGGCTGCCGAACTAGCGCGCAAAACTGAGGCCACCGTAGTGTCGCTCACAGCGCCAGGCTCACAACTAGCAGCCCAAAGTCACTGTACGCTGGAGCTAACTGTGACAGAAAACACCGACGAGTACCTGCCGATGACATCACGGCTTGTGCAGTTAGTAATGCTTGACGTATTGGCCGTGGGTGTATCGCTGCAGCGCGGTGAAGGCTTTACACCGCATTTGGCGCGCATCAAAGACAGCTTAAAGGATACTCGCTTCCCGTCAGAAGACGGATAAACCTGTAGACCAGTGATGACAATCTAATGACGACCGAACTCGACACGACTCAACTTCGCAAAAACGTAAAGCTGCTCGGACAAATCCTTGGGGATGTCATCCGAGCCAGTGAGGGTCCAGCTCTATTTGAGCAGGTCGAAGAAATCCGTAAGTGCTCCAAGAGCGCCCGCGGCGATGACACCCTCGATGCGTTGTTCGACATGTTGCGCAGCCTCGAGGACGAAACGATTCTCGCCATCGCTCGAGCGTTTGGGCAGTTCCTTAATCTTGCCAATATCGCCGATCAGTACCACACCACCTCAACGCAAACTGCCGAGCGATTTTCGGCACCGGCAACGATGTCGCGGGCTATTTCTGTGCTTCGTGAGTCGCAAGAGTCGGCCGATATCAGCCGCGGACTCGACGAACTGAAAATTGACTTGGTGTTGACCGCACACCCGACGGAAATTACCCGGCGGACACTGATCCACAAACACGGCGAGGTGAATCGCTGCTTATCTGCTCTCGATCGAAACAATCTTTCAAACGCTGAGCGACATGAACTCAGCCAACGTTTGTCTGAACTGGTCGCCCAAATTTGGCACACCGAGGAGTTTCGCAGCGAGCGCCCAACACCGGTTGATGAAGCACGCTGGGGCTTTGCCGTGATTGAAAACTCTTTGTGGGACGCCATCCCTGCGTTTCTGAGAGACGTTGACCAACTGTGTGCCGAGCACCAGCTAGCGCCCAGGCCTACTGACTGGCATCCCGTACAAATGTCGAGTTGGATCGGTGGTGATCGCGACGGTAATCCGAACGTCACCTCTTTGGTTACCCGACGCGTACTGCTATTGGCACAGTGGGAAGCCTGCGACCTATTCCTACGGGACATTAGCGGGCTAATTGAAGAACTGTCTGTCACGACCGCAAATGCCGCGTTACAACGCCAAGCTCAAAATGCACGGGAGCCCTATCGCGCCCTTTTGAAGCCATTACGCGACACATTAATACAGCAACGCCAACGGCTGGAGACAGCGATCAACCATGAGTCGAGCGACGTACCGGCGCCTCTGACATTTGACGCGTTATTGGCACCGCTTGAACTTTGCTATCAATCCCTCGTCGAGTGCGGGGTAAGCGCAGTAGCCAACGGTCGCTTACTTGACACCCTGCGACGCGTTCACTGCTTTGGCCCCCACTTAATCAAACTCGACATTCGTCAGGAGAGCGGGCGCCACACACAGGCCCTGAGCGAACTCACCCAAGCGCTTTCGCTGGGCGACTACGCCGAATGGTCAGAGGAAGAACGCCAGTCCTGGCTGAATGCAGAACTGCTAAACCCACGATCATTGATCCCCAATGCTTGGCAGCCCTCACCCCCGGTAGAGGAGGTGTTTGCCACCTTTAAAACGATTGCAGAGACACCCCGGCAAGCGCTCGGCTGCTACGTCATTTCGATGGCGGGCACGCCCTCTGACGTGTTAGCTGTCCAGCTGCTGTTCAAGGCCACCGGCTGTCCGCTGGATATGCCGGTATCGCCGCTGTTTGAAACCCTCGATGATTTGGATAACGCGGCTGTAGTGATCGACCAGTTGCTCAATGACCCAGCATACAAGCAACGGATTAAGCAACAGCTCGTGGTGATGATCGGCTATTCCGACAGCGCAAAAGACGCCGGCATGCTCGCGGCGGGCTGGGCACAGTATCGTGCTCAAGAAGCACTGCTTGCTGTCTGCGACGAACACCAAATATCGCTTCAACTATTCCACGGTCGCGGCGGCACCATTGGCCGAGGCGGTGCTCCCGCCCAGCAAGCGCTGCTGTCTCAACCACCAGGAACGCTAAAGAACGGCCTGCGTGTAACCGAGCAAGGAGAGATGATTCGAACCAAGCTCGGATTAAAACCTCTCGCCGTCAACACACTGGGTCAATACGCGAGTGCGATCTTACAGGCCAACCTAACGCCACCACCGGCACCGCCGCCCGAATGGCGTGCGCTAATGGATCAGCTCGCTGCTCGCTCCTGTGACGGTTATCGTCGCTGGGTACGTGATGAGCCGAACTTTGTGCCCTACTTTCGACAGGCGACACCTGAACAAGAGTTAGCCAAGCTGCCACTCGGCTCACGCCCTGCGCGACGGCGCTCGGATGGCGGTATTGCGAGCCTGCGCGCGATTCCATGGATCTTTGCGTGGTCTCAAAATCGCCTTATGTTGCCCGCATGGCTGGGGGCGGGTGAAGCGCTACAAGCCTCTATCGAGTCGGGAAATCTAGGCACCCTTCAAGAAATGGCGACAAACTGGCCGTTCTTTGCCTCGAGGCTGTCAATGCTCGAAATGGTTTTCGCCAAGTCCGATCTGGTGATCGCGGCACTGTATGACCGA
>CBFHHJ010000094.1:0-5937 GCA_965655505.1 Luminiphilus sp. | reverse complement strand
ACTTTGAAGCGATCCAGGCGGTGCTCGACAAGTACGGAATTATGCTTTGGGACGATGAGGTGATTTGTGGCTTTGGTCGTCTCGGTGCGGATTTTGGCGCTAATCGCCTAGGTATGAAGCCAAAGATGATGGCCTGCGCTAAAGCGCTGTCGTCAGCCTATGTGCCGGTGTCAGCCGCGATCGTTAGCGGCGAGATTGCCGAAGCGGTGAATCATGCGGCATCAGACATGGGCGTGTTCGGCCATGGATACACCTACAGCGGACACCCTTTGGGGTGCGCAGTGGCGGCCAAAGTCATCGATATCTACCAGCGGGATAAGCTCTTTGAGCATGCGGCGAGCATGGGCGAATACCTCTCGAGCAAGCTTCAGGGGTTCGCTGATCACCCATTGGTGGGTGAAGTGTCATCCATCGGTTTGTTGGGAGCGCTCGAACTGGTCGCCGATAAGGACAGCAAAAAACCGTTCGAGGGCATCAAAGTAGGCCAGGCCTGTGCGCGAGCGGCAGAGGAGAACGGACTGATTATCCGACCCCTTGGTGGCAACCGAGTCGCATTGTGTCCGCCGCTCATCATTCAAAAGCAACATGTAGATGAAATTGCCGACAAGCTCGGCCGGGCACTCGATGCAACGCTGGCTTGGGTGAGCGCCGAAGGGTTGATTTAGGCGATCTAGTCCCGTGTTAGGGTTCAACGCTTATGGCTTGGGCGCGGGCTCCATCAATGCCACACAAAATAGTTTCTCGGCGTCCAGCCACTGATGACTTACGACAAGGCCACTGCTGGCGGCCAATTCATCTAGCATCTCGGCGGTGTATTTGTGGGAGTGTTCGGTGCGGATTTCCGCGCCCCGAGCGAAGCTCAAGACCTCATCGTCAATGCTGACAGCCTGATCCGATTTCGCGACCAACGCCATTTCCACGCGATGCGCTGTTTCGTTGTAACGCGCTTCGTGTTGCCAGTTCTCGGGTATGAAATCTGCGCCGGTATGAGCGTTAACAACGGTCAGCATATTGCGGTTGAATGCGGCAGTTACCCCTTGGGCATCGTCGTACGCGGGCTCTAAAACCGCAGCACTTTTGTGGAGGTCGATACCGAGTAAGATGCCGCCATCGCTGCCGATGACTTCAGCAAGACGCGCAAAAAAGCGGCGAGCGTCAACAGGATCAAGATTGCCTAGCGTTGAGCCCGGATAAAAAACGATTCGACGTCCCGCCGGTATTGCATCGGAGAAATCCCACGACTGCGTAAAATCAGCCGCAATTGCGATGACCTCGGTATCTGGGTAGTCTGACGCGGTATGCGTCGCGGCCTCTCGTAGGAAATCTGCGGAGATGTCGATCGGCACGTAAGCGGCGGGTCGAGCCTCCGCGAGTAATATCCGTGCTTTTGTACAATTGCCGCTGCCCGGTTCGATAATGATGTCACCAACACCCAGTGCGGAGACAATTTCCTCGATGTTATCTTTGAAAATGCTTGCCTCGGTGCGGGTCAAATAGTACTCGGGCAAGGTGGTAATGGTTTCGAAAAAGCCGGAACCCGTTTCGTCGTAGAAATATTTTGGAGACAGACGGGGGGGCGTTTGTTTGAGGCCAGCGAGCACCTCGTCAACCTCATTAACCTGTGGTCGCGGTTGTTCGATGAAGCGCAGATTGGCAGGTGTATCTTCCTGCTTAGGTTGGCGAACAGAAATCGGCATTACTTGGTCCTCGATCGGGCGAGTCTAAGCCCCGTGAATTGCCAGCGATCACTCGGGTAGAAGAAGTTCCGATAGCTGAGTCGCTGCTGTGCGGGGTGGGTGGCGAAAGACCCGCCGCGCAGCACCCATTGATTGCTCATAAACTTGCCATTGTATTCACCAACGGCCCCTGGGGCAGTTTGAAAGCCCGGGTAAGGTGAGTAAGCAGATTGGGTCCACTGCCATACGCTTCCGAACCAGCCTGCAGAGCTGCTATGCGGTGTCAGCTTACTGGGAACAGCGGCGGGAGCACATGCGCGTGCTGCGTGCTCCCACTCAAATTCTGTCGGCAGGCGCGCATCTGCCCAGCGCGCATAGGCGTCAGCTTCGTATCCCGACAAGTGCATCACCGGTTGCTCGCCATCAATTGACTGAACCCCTTGCAGACTGAATTGCTCGCTGTTGTTAAGCCAATGCAAAGGGCGTTGCCATTGCTCCGCGCACACGAGCGTCCAGCCGTCGGCTAACCACCATTGGGGGTCCCGATAGCCCCCATCATCGATAAACGCGCGGTAGTCGCGGTTGCTGACTAGATCCTTCGCAATGGCAAAGGGCTCGAGAAAATGACGGAAAGCAGGACGCTCATTATCAAATGAGAACTCGGTATCGGATGCCCCCACGGTCGTGAGCTGGCTCTCAAAGCTAAGCCATTGATCATCACCGCCCCACTTCGCAGGGGTTGACGCGGATCCAGTGGGTGCGGCGCCGATGGAGGTGTCCGATCGGCCAGTGCCATCGGTGTCACGGTTCGTGCCTTCATAACCAATACCGTCGTAGATGGGTCGAGAGGGGTTGCGCGAAAAGCTATACAGCAAATCGGTAAGCAATAACTCTTGATGCTGCATCTCGTGCTGGATGCCCAGCATCACTCGGTCAAAAACACGCTCAGTTAGCGCGCCAGACAGCAGTGCATCCACCATTGCGTCGGTCACCCGTTGCCGCCAGTTCAAGATTTCTTTCAGGCTGGGCCGACTTAACAGTCCGCGCTCATGACGCGCGTGGGGATCGCCAATACCGTTGTAATAAGAATTGAATAAGGTGCCCCAGATTGCTGGTACACCGGTGTCGATACCTGCGGGTTCTAGAATAAACGTGTCAAAAAACCACGTGGTATGAGCCAAATGCCACTTTGGGGGACTCGCGAACGGTGCCCCCTGCAACATGCAGTCTTCAGGGGATAGCGAGGCACAGAGCTGCTCGGTATGTTCTCGACATTCGGTTAACGCACTTGCGAGGGCGGGCGCATTGGGTGGCGCCTGAATGGCATTCATGAAGCGGGTCCGATACCGTTTGAAAGCGAGATTGTAGAAGATGACTATTACATTCGCGAGTAGATGTTGATGTAGATATAGACAGGATCGCGATTTTTTCGGCGGTGTATCGACGGGTTGATGGGGATGCGGGACAATAGCGAGCTTAGACTCCGCCAATGAGGCGACAGTGAAAGTACTCCACATCGAAGCAGGTCGGCATTTGTACGGCGGCGCTCTGCAAGTAAGCTATCTGCTTAACCAATTGCCGTCACAGGGTGTTGATTGCCACTTGCTCTGCCCCCCTGACGCCGCAATCGCCGAGGCATGTCCTCCCAGTGTCGGCGTTTCAGCGGTTCCCCTATCGGGCGACGTTGATCTCCTCGCAATATCGCGGATCGCCAAGGTTATCCGCCGTGTTGAGCCGGATGTGGTGCACTGCCACTCAAGGCGCGGTGCGGATGTCTTCGGTGGGTTGGCTGCCAAACTCACAGGCGTGCCCTGCGTGCTGTCACGCCGGGTCGATAACCCGGAGCCACGGTGGCTTGTTCCCGTGAAGTATGGATTGTTTGATCAGGTCATAACGATTTCGCAAGGTATTTCAAGCGTGCTTGAAACCTGCGGTGTCGACCCCGCAAAAATCACCTGCGTACGAAGTGCGGTGGATGTCGAGGCTTTTGCCCAGCCAGCTGAGCGGGCATGGTTCTCGGCGACGTTTCAGTTGCCTGAGGATGCACTAGTGCTTGGTATGGCGGCTCAGATGATTGAGCGCAAGGGCCATCACATATTGTTTGCGGCACTGCCTCCCTTGCTCAATGCGTATCCCAATTTACATGTGCTCATACTTGGAAAAGGCCCTCTGGAAGCTGAGATTCAAGCGCGTGCGGCAGCTGCGCCCTACGCGGGACGGGTACACGTGGCCGGCTTTCGGACAGATATGCCGCGCATCCTGCCTAACTTATACGCACTGGTGCACCCGGCCACGGCGGAAGGCCTGGGAATCGCACTGTTGCAAGCAGCGTCAGCCGGTATTCCCGTGGTGTCCTGCCCGGTAGGGGGAATTCCAGAGGCCGTGCTGGACGGAGAGACCGGACTGTTGTGCACCCCAGATGATCCCGCTGAATTACGATCTACGCTAACGCGACTGCTCAGCGATCCCGCAGGTGCAAGTAGAATGGGTGCAGCGGGGCAGCAGCGCATGTACGCGGAATTTTCTATCGCCACTATGGCTGAAGGAAACGCAGCGGTTTATCGCAAGGTGCTTGGCCAAACGCTTTAAAGCTAGGTTAGCGGTCAAGCCCACCCATTAGCATATATTTAATCTCGAGATAGTCCTCGATTCCGTACTTCGATCCTTCCCGTCCCGAGCCCGACTCTTTTACCCCGCCAAAAGGCGCCATCTCGTTTGAGATAATGCCTTCGTTGATGCCGACAATTCCGTATTCCAAAGCTTCGGCGACCCGCCAGACACGTCCAATATCTCGAGTGTAAAAGTAACTCGCCAGACCAAACTCGCTGTCGTTGGCAAGCGTGATTGCCTCTGACTCATCTTTAAATGTCACCACTGGGGCGACGGGACCAAAGATTTCATTTCGAAAAACAGGCATGTCAGCTGTCACGCCACTGAGAATTGTGGGTTGGTAAAAACATGGCCCCAAGTCACTTCGCTGGCCGCCTAGGACAACTTTTGCGCCGGCTGCTACCGACCGCTGCACAAGATCATCCACGTCATTGACGGCCTTTTGATTGACGAGGGGGCCGAGGTTGACGTCGTCATCCATGCCGTTGCCGAGTTTGAACGCGGCGGTGGCCTCGGAAAGTCGCGCGATGAACTCTTCAGCGATGGCCTCTTGCACCAATATTCGGTTGGAGCAAACGCAGGTCTGACCGCTGTTTCGGTACTTTGAAATCAGCGCGCCCTGAACCGCAGCGTCGATATCAGCATCATCAAACACAATGAAGGGCGCATTCCCGCCGAGTTCCATCGACGTTTTCTTAAGTGTTTTCGCACACTGCTCAACGAGCGTTTTTCCGACAGGGGTCGAGCCCGTAAAGGTCACTTTACGCACAATTGGATTGCTGGTGAGTTCCCCTCCGATCGCGGCAGAACTGCCTGCGACCACGTTGATGGTGCCCGCCGGTAGGCCCGCGCGCTCTGCGAGTTCTACGAGTGCGAGGGCTGACAGTGGAGTCTCACTGGCTGGTTTGATCACAACGGTACAACCGGCAGCCAGCGCGGGTGCCGCCTTGCGGGTGATCATTGCATTGGGGAAGTTCCAGGGAGTAATGGCAGCCACTACACCCACGGGTTGTTTGATGCAGACAATGCGCTTGTCGTTACCGGGGGCGGGGATCACATCCCCGTCGATGCGTTTTGCCTGTTCACCAAACCATTCAATATACGAGGCGCCGTAGGCGATCTCTCCCCGAGATTCGGCCAGCGTCTTGCCCTGTTCCGCGGTCATGATTTTGGCGAGGTCTTCCTGGTGTTCCATCACAAGGTCGAACCAGCGTCGCAGAATGATTGCGCGAGCCTTGGCGGGTTGTTGTCGCCAGGATTCCATCGCTCGGCTCGCCGCTTCGATGGCGCGGCGCGTCTCAGCTGTACCGGTCTTCGCGACTTCTGCGACTGTCTCGCCAGTGGCCGGGTTTTTGACCGCGAATAACTCGCCGCTGTCGGCATCACACCACTTCCCATCGATATAAGCACGGGTTTTAAGGAGTTGTACGTCGTTCAGAAAAAGCGTCATGGTAAGCAGCGTCCTGTGTTGAAGGTCTTCATTTCGAAGTGTTAAAGCTAACAGAAAGGGAGCTATGTTGCCGTGAAGACTGCTCCCCCAAAAGGTTTAGCTGAGAGGCTATTGCTTACGGTTGGCACGCGTCTGTAAGGCATGCTTACGCACAAGGCTGCGTATTTGGTCGTAGGTTAAGCCCAGCAGTTCTGCCGCGGC
>CBFHHJ010000093.1:0-5962 GCA_965655505.1 Luminiphilus sp. | reverse complement strand
GGATCAGGTATCGATTCTGTTCACTCTGCCAAGCGGCTCGACGACCGTTGTGACCTATGGTTGCGAAGTAGAGGATCCGCCTCCGCCGGATGCGGGTTGAGGTGATGGCGACCAAACTTTTGGTGGCTAAAGAAATAAAAAAGCGCCCTCGAGGGCGCTTTTTTATGATTTGAATTCAATTTCAAGTCTTCAGTTAAAGCTTCGAACTTTAAGTCTTTAGGGCAGGAATTACCTACTACGCCTAGGGCACCCACGTCGCATGAAAACCACTGGGTAAGCGCTGTGGCAGCAGTACACGGGCTATAGGCCCCTGCTCAATATCGGTGGCATCGAACACCTGAAAGTACGACTGCCAATTATTGGTATCCGTCGCAAAATTAACGACATAACCATCATCTTCGCTATCCTGTGAGGTCGCACCCACTCGCGGCGCGAACACGGCCTCACTGCCGAATACACCAGCTCCGTAATCGTACTGCCAGCGCACGCCCGATTCATTGTCGTACTTGACGAGGCCGGTAAACCGCAGGGTATGTCCCCCCTCCGAATACAACGGAATTCGCTGATGGTATGCGTAACGACTGGGTCGGCCACCGTACAAGGGATTCGTTTTATTGAACTCGGTATTCAAGTCGTCAATGTCACCTTCTCGAACTTCGCCGGTTTTGAGATTAAAGCGCCAACGATAGTTGTTCGCCTCCAAACGCATATAGGCCAGCATGTGCGAGAGCTCGCCGTCTGCTGCCTGTGCTTGGGGCATGGGGTTTCTAGAGCGACAGCCATCCATGATGACCCAATCACCAGCCTCCCAACAGTTCGATACATGCAAGATGTAACAGGGTTCACACTCGAACCAGCGCACATCCTGACTCTGACCAAAGCGAGGAATGATGCCAAAACGCGTCGGAATGTCCCGGTGAAACGTCAGTACACGCAGATGATGGTTCTTCAATACATCGAGGTCATGAAAAAAGGGCAAGTCGTGCAGTATCGAGAAGTGCTGGGTGAAGCCGATATCATGAGGCAAGCGAGCACCGGGCAGGTCAATCGGCACTTCGTGAATGACTTTTCCATGGGCATTGGCAACCCCATAGGTCAGGTACGGAGGAGCGTCGTTATAGTCGAAGTACAGCAACTCACCCGTATGCCAATCCACTTTCGAGTGCGCGGACATTTTCTGAGACTGCCGGCCCTCAAGAGCAAACGCACCTCGGGTTGCCAGCGTCTTGGGGTCAAGCGTCACCGGATTCCCCGCGTTGTACCAGAGACTCACCAAATCCCCGTTCAGACTCAATAAATCGGTGTTACTCGTGTCTTTGATACCAAAAGGCGAAACCGAGTAGTCAAATGGCCCCATGACCCCGGGAGAAATTGATCGTCCGCTGGCACGCTCATCAGTGAGCTCTGGCGTCTCAACCCATCGGTTACAGTAATGGGCGCCAGCATCGCTGATGTGTAGCCCGTGAACCATCCCGTCACCGTCAAACGGGTGATAACGGTTCTTCGGTTCAAATAATGGGTTGGCGCCATTGCGATAGTAACTGCCACGCAAATCCTGTGGGAGTTCGCCCTCGACGGGTAAATTCCCTCGGGATACCTCCTGCGTCGTGGGAGCATAAACGCCGTGCAAGTACGGATTGTCGTATTGATAAATCCAGTCGGGAGCATCGTCAAATAACGGCACATCACCCAAGCACTGACGAGCGATAGGCAGATCGGTGAGACTCCGTATTTTTGCTGAAGCAGTCATGGTAAGCACTCGCTTTTTATTATTGGCATTGTCTTCTTCCTGAGAGTGTACAAGCAACCCGCTGTCGATCACAGCCACCTAAAGCACGTCAAAAGTGATGCCCACTTTGGGTGTCCACATGATGTGCCGCCTTTCGACTGCAACGTTCTTGTCGCCCTTGGCCTTCCTGAACGGGGGGTTACCGCCTCCCGCAACAATCAGTCCTCTCATCAGTTCTTTTATCAGCACTTTTATAAGCACTTTTCTAAGCCCCTCCTCAGCGGGATGTAGCCCTGATAAAGTCCCATTAATCAATAACAAAATGCTGGAGACTCACCATGTTGCTACACCAACCTGTGGACTACCACGCTGAGCGTCGACCAACACACACAGCTCTCTCGGCTTCAGATTATCAGTGGAATTACAAAACGTTGGCAGACAAATCCCACGCCATCGCCCAACTATTCCTCGAAATGGGCGTTACAGCAGGTGATCGTGTGGGGGTTCTTGGCCTCAACTCTCCCGTGCACATGGCCGTCATGCTGGCTGGCAGCCGCATTGGTGCGGTCACCGTATCCGTCAATTTTCGACTAGCGCCAGCAGAACTCGCGTTCATTCTCGACGATGCCGGTATCGACGCGCTCGTGGTGACCGACAACAGTATTGACGATGTGATCACCGCAACGATCGCTGCCCGCGAGAAGCCCACCCGGCTCATTGCTAATCGTGATGATGCGTATATGTCCTTAAAAGCGGCGTTAGAGCGCAGCGCTGAACCCGTCTTAAATGACGAATTTGTCGTCGAAACGACACCGGTGTTGCAGCTCTACACCAGCGGCACTACGGGCAAACCCAAAGGAGCGGTGCTGAGTCATCGCAACCTAACCTCGCTGGTTCAGATGATGGCGATCAGCAACGATGCGCTCTATCACCCGGACACCGTGAACCTGGTCATTGCGCCCTTGTTTCATATTGGCGGCACCGGTATCGCCTATATTGGACTGGCTCACGGTGCGCACAACATCATGCACGAAGCCTTTGATCCAGTTCGCGTGGTTAACACGATCCAAGCAGAGAAAGTGAGTTCGGTCTTTATGGTGCCCGCCATGATTCAAGCAATCGTCAAACTGGTACCGAATGTTCGCGACTACGATTTTAGCTCGCTTGAGATTATTGCTTACGGTGCCGCACCCATTAGTGCCTCGCTGTTGGAGGAAGCAATGGACGTCTTTGGCTGCGGTTTCGGGCAGGTTTACGGCATGACTGAAACAACCGGCACCGTTATCGCAATGCCCCCTGAGGATCATCGCCTTGCCGTAAATGGTCGGCCAGAGTTACTCACGGCTTGCGGGCGGGCGTGTCCGGGCAATGAAGTAAAAATCGTTGACGAGGATGGTCAGCGGGTCGCAGCAGGCGAAACCGGGGAAATTTGTTTGCGGTCATCGAGCAACATGCTCGAATACTTCAATCGGCCGGAGGCTACGGCATCTACCTTACAGCAGGGCTGGGTAATGACGGGTGATGCGGGCTTTATGGATGCCGATGGGTACGTCTACCTACGTGACCGGATAAAAGACATGGTCGTGAGCGGCGGTGAAAACATCTACCCCGTCGAAGTTGAGAATATACTCGCCGGACTTCCAGGGGTTATTGAGGTGGCTGTTATTGGCGTACCCGATGAAAGATTTGGAGAAGCCCTGTTAGCCGTTTTCGCAATGCAACCCGAACATACGCTTGAGGTTTCCGATGTCGTTGCCTTTTGTCGCGACAAACTAGCCGGCTACAAAATTCCGCGCAAACTCGAATTCATCGATGCATTGCCCCGAAACCCATCGGGCAAGATACTCAAAACCGTTTTGCGTGAACCCCACTGGGCAGGAGCCGAGCGTCGCATCGCATGAGGACAGATGAGAAAGTTAGGGATTGAGGCTTATGGCTTGCCAGACTCCGTTAACGTTGGTGCTTCGGATCCGTATCTGCGGATCCGCCAGTACCAAGTGATCGACTTCCTTGGGGCTCATAACCAACACCCCGAAGTTATCTGACAAACCATCATCGACGCCCTTCTCGCCCTCGCTTTGCGAGATCAATTGGGGTTTGCCCTTCGAACTCGCGAGCTCCTCGTCGATTGGTACGCCCGGTGCAGCGCCATAGAACTGCGCTCTGGCCGAATCTGACAGTGCCCGCCACACACGTTCGCAAAGGGGTTTTTGTGGCCCAGCGACGGTCTCGAACTGAGTACGAACCGACAAGCGGAACTGCTCCCGGGACTCTCGAAAATACCAGCACACTTCGCTCACGGTATGATTATCGAGGTCAGCAATTTTTGCACTGCGGCAATCGGTAATCGCGAGCAGCGACTCGCCGTCATCAGCAAACCCCCGAAATACCAGCGTTCGAACTCTCGGGTGGCCTGCTGCATCGAGGGTCGCCAACTGAAAGTACCGATCCGGCGGGCTGCCGTTGTTCTCCAACGCAGTCTCCAGCGCGGAAACCCAATCATAGTCTGGTGCCATTAAATCCTCCGAATATCGATCGACAATAACCCATGCTGCCATTATGCGGGTCTTTGTTAGCAACCTATGCAGTGGAGCTCTCAAATATCCCGGCAACTACCGCTTATACGCCGCTCAATATACGTGCTAGCGTTATGCCAACGTTGTATCAAATGAGTAACCGGAACCCACCATGCCTCTTATTAGTGCGGAAAATCACTTTGCAGTCTTTGCGGCGATCATGGGTATTGCAGCAAGTGCTTTTCTGCTTGAAAAAACCCGTGTTGGTCGGCAACTCACCGGTGCAGTGTTAGCGATTTTGATTGCGATTGCAGCAGCGAATCTCGGTGTCATTCCCCACGACGCCCCAGCCTATGGATTCGTGTTCACCTACATTGTGCCCACACTGATACCGTTATTCCTGTTTCAGGCCGATCTTAAACGACTGCTTCGCGAAGCGTCGCGAACCTCCTTGGCGTTTGCGGTGGCATGCCTCGGCACGGTCGCGGGCGTCATTGTAGCCGCGCTGCTTCTCGACCTAAGTGCGCTGGGCGCCGGTGCAGACATAGCGTCTGACCAGCGGGAGGCTGCAATCGTGGGCCTTTTTGCATCGACCTATACCGGAGGCTCGGTGAACTATGCAGCACTTGGAGAGATCACCGGTCTCAATCAAGATCGCTCATTTTTCTCTGCAGCCACGGCAGCGGACAATTTATTTAGTGCCGTCTATCTCAGCGTCATTGCCCTGATACCCGCGACCCGCTGGATTGCCGCCTCATTCACGCGTCGCCAAGATATCTCCTCTGCACCGGACAAAGTCGGAGAGCGTGGTCAGGATACCGAACAAAACACTGAAACGTCTGCCGCATCGTTATGTCTCAGTATCGCCGCTGCTGTAGGGCTGGTTGCTATCAGCGATGCATTGGTTGCCCTGACCGGACTGGGCGACTGGCGTTATATGATACTCACCGCGCTGACCCTGGCGGTAGCCACCTTATTGCCAGGTGCCCGTCGATGGTTCTCAGGGAGTTTTGAAATGGGGGTCGCGCTGTCGTTTGCCTTCTTTGCTGCCATTGCAGCGGGCGCGAATGTTGCGGCGATGATCAGCGTTGCGCCCCTATTAATTGTGCTTGTGGCCATTCTACTTTCGGTTCACCTGGTAGTGCTTTTATCATTAGGTTGGCTGCTAAAACTTTCGATCCCTGAACTCCTAACCGCCTCAAACGCCGCTATTCTCGGGGCCACAACAGCACCGGCCATGGCAGCGGCAAAAGGCTGGCACGACCAGGTCACACCGGGAGTGCTCGTCGGTGTTGTTGGCTACGCAGTAGGCACATTCATCGGCACCGCCCTATTCCAACTCTGGTAATCAAGCGTGTCCAAAACTGGTTATCCATCATTGCGTGAACGCTACAGTCAGTTATTTGTACTGATTCTCGCGGGTGGCGCCATTTATCCAGTCTTATACCTGCGACAGAATTTCGAAGTGTCCTTGTTAGAGACCTACCAACTCACCCAGACACAGCTGGGCGAGGCCTATTCTCTGTTAGGCGTGATGTTTGTCCTCGGCTATTTACCAAGTGGCTGGCTGGCCGATCGATTCCCCCCGCGATGGCTGCTGGCTGGCTCCATGGTCGCCACCGCCCTACTTGCTTTCTGGTTTGCGCAGATACCCAGCAACGGGGCTTTGAAATGGATATTTTTGGGATGGGGCTTAAGCACTGGCCTGACCTTTTGG
>CBFHHJ010000092.1:0-5994 GCA_965655505.1 Luminiphilus sp. | reverse complement strand
TAAGGCCATGCTGCAGGATATCGCTATCCTCACTGGCGGTACTGTGATCTCTGAAGAAGTGGGTCTGGATCTCGAAGCGGCTAGCCTTGAGCACCTGGGTACTGCAAAGCGCATCACCATGGATAAAGACAACACCACGATCGTTGATGGTGCTGGTGACGGCGAAGCTATCAAGGCTCGCGTTAACGAAGTCCGCGTTCAGATTGAGAATACCAGCTCGGATTACGACCGCGAGAAGCTTCAAGAGCGTGTTGCCAAACTCGCTGGCGGCGTAGCGGTAATCAAGGTTGGTGCTGCGACTGAAATCGAAATGAAAGAGAAGAAGGCACGCGTTGAAGACGCACTGCACGCAACCCGTGCAGCGGTCGAAGAAGGCGTGGTTCCCGGCGGCGGTGTTGCACTCGTTCGCGCAATCGCTGAGATCACTGGCCTTACTGGCGACAACGAAGATCAGAACATTGGTATCGCAGCTGCGCTGCGTGCTATGGAGGGTCCTCTGCGTCAGATCGTTGGCAACGCAGGCGATGAAGCCTCTGTTGTCCTCGATAAGGTTCGCCAAGGCGAAGGTAACTTCGGTTATAACGCAGCCACGGGTGAGTACGGTGACATGATCGAGATGGGTATTCTTGATCCTGCCAAAGTAACCCGCACAGCACTGCAAGCTGCTGGATCGGTTGCCGGTCTCATGATCACCACTGAAGTGATGATTGCCGAGTCGCCAAAAGACGATTCAGCTGGACCTGCAATGCCTGATATGGGCGGCATGGGTGGTATGGGCGGCATGATGTAAGTCGGCCTCCGCTGACCTGAAAACCCGGCTTAGGCCGGGTTTTTTATGCTCGTATTTGCTGTCGCCTTCGAGAGGTCGTTTGTTTATGCTGCGTCGAAGTGGCTGTGAGGAGCGAACATGGGCTTATTGATTGCGGGCGTGCTGCTGTGGAGTGGTGCTCACCTTTTTAAGCGTCTGTTGCCTGGGGCCCGCGCAAACCTCGGATCGGCCGGCCGGAGCATTGTATCGATCGCGCTTGTGTTGTCGGTTTTGTTAATGTTCCTAGGTTATGGGCATGCCAAAGGACCTGTGCTCTGGGTAACAGACGCTTCCTGGATTATGGTTACCAACGGGTTCTCGCTGCTCGCGGTCTATTTGATGGCTGCTTCGGTGGGAGGCACCTGGATTACCCTGAAGCTACCTCACCCACAACTTATCGCCGTTAAGGCCTGGGCAATTGGCCATTTAATGGTTAACGGCACGCCGGCCTCTGTTGTGTTGTTTGGTGGCCTGTTTGTGTGGGCAAGCTTGTCGACGATTATCATTAATCGTCAGGATGGAAGACCCTTGCCATCCGTCAGCGTCAGCGCGCTAAAAGAAGTGGTAACGGGTGTTGCTGCGGTTTTGGCATTTGGTGGTATCGGCTTCGCTCATGTTGCGCTGGGTTACCGCATTTTCGTTTAAAAATTATCTATGCCTCTGCAGTGAAATCTCGGCAACTTCTGCGTGTTATTTTTTGAAGCGGCCTTTATACTAATCTCGCGCCCGATTCTGGTATGCAAGGCGCCCGGAATCTGACCCCATAAGAGAAGAAACAGGAGAATATTTATGTACGAGATTGACTTCCTCGGTCGTTATTTCCATGTGCTTGCCGGTATTGTCTGGATTGGCATGCTGTATTACTTCAACTTTGTTCAAACTGAGTATTTTAAGGAAGCCGAGGCTGGGGCAAAGTCTGATGCGATGGCAAAGTTGGCGCCCCGGGCTCTTTGGTGGTTTCGTTGGGGAGCAATGATTACTTTCCTGACTGGCGCGTATCTGTTTCATAAGGTTGGCGCTTTTAGTGTCACCATGCCAGCTATTTGGATGGGAGCCCTCGCAGGAACGTTCATGTTCCTCAATGTATGGCTAATTATTTGGCCCAAGCAGCAAATCGTGCTTGGCATGAAGGAGGGCGATGGCCCCGCTGCAGCGGCAAAAGCCGGTTTGGCGAGCCGCACCAATACGCTTTTCTCTGGCCCTATGTTATTGGGTATGTTGGCGTCCAAGCACCTGCCTTTGGCGGGATCGGACATAGGTCTTTATGCCGCAATGGGATTGATCGTTGTGCTCGAGGCTAATGCCCTATTTGGTCGACTGGGTCCAATGAAGTCGGTCCTGGGCGTCATCCACAGTTCACTGGCGCTGGCCCTCGTCATCTGGGGACTGCTTAACTTCCTCTGAGCTTACCCGCCAACATAAGAGCAGCCTTCGTGGCTGCTTTTTTTTGATCAGAAGACGGCTCTCACCCGCGGTAGCGCCGGGATACCGGGGCATTTACGCAGCGAGTTTTAGCCCCGTGAATATCATTCGGCAGGAAGTCATTGACCGGTAAGAATGTCGCGCAATAAGTCGATGCTGTGACTGAAGGTTTAGCCTGCTCAGGATATACTAGGGCCTCACGAGTCTGGAGAGTGAGCACATGAGTCGCGACGAGTTACCGGATTCAACGATCCCGTCATTTGCTGCTACCCGCGAGGAAGGGGTGGCGAGTGCGCCAAGGGGAGCTGTGCCCTCCAGAGGATCTCGTCCCTCAAACACGCCGGCAGGTATGGGGTTTTTAGGGCGCCTCGTGTTAACTATTGCGCTGGTGGCCGCGGCTGTTGGATGCGCGTGGGCATGGCAGCTTCAGGTGGCCTTGGAGAATTCGCAAGCCGAGGCGCAATCGCTAGGTAGCCGGGTCGCCGACCTTGAAGCGCTGCTGTCAGATACCGATGAAACAGTAAACAAGTCGTCGGCAGCCCTAGGGGCCCAGTTGAAGGTGGTGGATACTGAGACGCGTCGTTTGGAGCAGCGGCGACGCGAACACGATAGTCGCCTCGAAAAGTTAGAAAAGAGCACAGCCAGTTTCGGCACTCAACTGAGCAAGGTTGAGACCGTCACAGCCAGTCAGGGTAAGACGGTAGCCGCGCTGTCGGGCGACCTGGCTTCACTGAAGAAGGTTGCAGGTGAACTCGAGCGCCTTGCAGCAACCGCCAAGCAATCTCAGACCAACATGGAGCGGCTTGCTGATAGCGTCAATAAGGCCAATCTTGAACGCTCCGCGATGGCAAAGCGCGTTGAGTCTAACGAGCAGTGGATTGAGTCCATCAACGCATTCAGAAAGCAGGTCAATGCCAATATCAGTCGCCTCGATTCGGCCTTGCGCGCAGCGCAGTCCTCATCCAATGGCCAGCCATTGCAGTGATTAAATCGATCAACCCAAGTCCATGAATCTCATCTGAGTACATATCGAAACGACAGCCCGCTATCTGGCAGCCGGATACTAGAAATACGAACCAAGAGGATTTCTCCATGACAACTATTCGTCAGCAGGATCTCATTGACAGCGTTGCCGATGCGCTGCAGTTCATTTCCTACTACCACCCCCTCGATTTTGTTCACGGCGTTCATAAAGCCTATGAAATGGAGCAGAACCCCGCGGCGAAAGATGCCATGGCGCAAATTCTCATCAATTCTCGAATGTGCGCGATGGGTCATCGTCCGATCTGTCAGGACACGGGTATCGTGACCGTGTTCGTCGACGTCGGCATGGACGTTCGCTGGGAAGCGGATATGAGTTTCGAAGCCATGATCAATGAGGGCGTGAGTCGAGCCTACACCCACCCCGACAATAAATTACGCGCCTCGATCCTTGCGGATCCGGCCGGTAAGCGTCAAAACACGAAAGACAATACACCCGCTGTGATTCACACCCGAATCGTTCCGGGTAATACGGTCGACGTTCGAATAGCAGCCAAAGGGGGCGGGTCAGAGAATAAGTCCAAACTCGCAATGCTCAATCCTTCAGACAGCATTGTCGATTGGGTTGTGAAGACCCTGCCCACCATGGGTGCCGGCTGGTGTCCGCCGGGTATGCTCGGAATAGGCATTGGCGGCACCGCCGAGAAAGCGGCGGTGTTGGCGAAAGAGTCGCTGATGGATCCCATTGATATTCAGGAGTTACGCCAGCGGGGCCCGTCCAATCGGGTTGAAGAGTTGCGCCTCGAGATCATGGATGCCGTGAATAAATTGGGTATTGGAGCGCAGGGGCTGGGTGGTTTGACCACTGTGCTTGACGTGAAAATTAAGGATTACCCAACCCACGCAGCCTCCTTGCCGGTGGCGATGATTCCAAACTGCGCCGCAACCCGCCATGCGCACTTCACGCTAACGGGCGAAGGGCCGGCGTTACAGACGCCGCCGGACCTGAGTGAGTGGCCCGACGTCAGTTGGGAGCCAGGAGAGTCGGTTCGTCGCGTGAATCTCGATACCGTTACACAGGCCGAGGCTCAGACCTGGCGGCCAGGCGAGACCCTTCTGCTGTCGGGCACCATGCTCACCGGGCGCGATGCAGCCCACAAGCGCATGACGCAGATGTTGCAAAACGGTGAGTCATTGCCGGTCGATTTGAAGGGAAAGTTTATTTATTACGTAGGCCCCGTCGATCCTGTCAGGGGAGAGGTGGTTGGCCCTGCTGGACCAACGACCGCGACCCGGATGGACAAGTTTACTGATTACATTCTCGAGCAAACGGGTTTGATCGGGATGATCGGCAAGGCCGAACGTGGACCCGCAGGGATTGAAGCCATAAAGAAACACGGGGCGGTCTATTTAATGGCCGTCGGTGGCGCGGCTTACTTGGTGTCGAAAGCCATTACCGATGCCAAGGTCGTCGCTTTTGAAGATTTGGGAATGGAAGCCATCTACGCGTTTACCGTTAAAGACATGCCCGTTAGTGTCGCTGTCGACAGCCGCGGCGAGTCAGTGCACATCACTGGCCCACAAATCTGGAAGCAGAAAATCGAAGAGCAAGCGATTGAGCTCATCTGAGAGCTTTTACTGGCACGACTATGAAACTTCAGGGGCCGATGTCGCCATAGACCGGCCCTTGCAGTTTGCCGGCGTGCGTACTAACGAACACTTTGAGGTAATCGGTGAGCCGCTGGTGATTTATTGCCGGCCGAGCCCTGATTTTCTGCCCCATCCAACTGCGGTGCGTATTACTGGCATTAGCCCCTACACGGCGATGGATGAAGGTTGTGTTGAGCGGGATTTTATTGGGCAAATACACCATGAGTTGAACCAGCCGGGTACCTGTGGGGTGGGTTACAACTCAATTCGGTTTGATGACGAAATTACCCGTTACGCCCTGTATCGAAACTTTTTCGATCCCTACGCCCGTGAACGGGGTCAGGGGCGGAGCCGGTGGGATTTGATCGATGTGGCGCGGGCGTTTTACGCGTTGCGGCCTCAAGGTATCGTCTGGCCCGAACGCGATGATGGACTGCCAAGCTTTCGCCTCGAAGAGCTTTCTGCAGCCAACGGCATTGACCATGGGCAGGCACACGATGCGCTCTCGGATGTGATGGCAACCATCGGTCTTGCTCGGCTGTTACGCGGTGCGCAGCCGGCATTATTTGATGCGCTGTATGCGCTGCGTGAAAAACAGGCAGTGGCCCCCTTGCTCGATGTGGCGGCAATGAAGCCAGTGATTCATGTCTCGGGCATGTTCGGTGCCGAGCGCTCCAACCTGGCGGTGATAGTGCCCCTCGCGCAACACCCGACTAACCGAAACGAGATTATCTGTGCGGATCTGGCCCGCGATCCGGAGTTTCTTGATTTGCCATTAGAAACGGTTCGCGAGCGCTTATTCAACCCGCAAAAAGACTTAGCCCCCGGAGTTCAGCGGCCGTCGATCAAGACCATTAAATTGAATCGATCACCTGTGGTGTTAACAACCGACTGGCTCAAAGACGGCAGTGTCGAGCGGTTGGGTCTTGATGGCGATCAGCACCGACAGTCCCTCGCGGCAATTCGAGCTGTGCGCGACGCGGATCCTCAGGGCTTTAGAAGCCACATACAGGCCATTTATGCGGACCGTCAGTTCGCACCCCGCAGAGATCCCGACACCATGCTGTATGGAGGTTTCTTCGATCGTAGTGATAGCGCTCAGTTCCCCCGCATTCAGGGGGCAACCCCCGAAG
>CBFHHJ010000091.1:0-5996 GCA_965655505.1 Luminiphilus sp. | reverse complement strand
CGTCTTACCGTGGTCTACGTGCCCAATCGTGCCCACGTTCACGTGGGGCTTCGAACGCTCAAATGATTCCTTCGACATGTCGACACTCTCTCCTGAGTCTGTTCAGGGCGCGCTAACTGACGCCTTGCTTAACTGTCTACGTTTATATACGCAGCACGGCGAACCGATACTGCAACCTACACAGATAACGACCCAATGCCGCTATCTGAAAATGGAGCTCATAACCGGATTTGAACCGGTGACCTCTTCCTTACCAAGGAAGTGCTCTACCGACTGAGCTATATGAGCATTAATACCGCCTGCTCTTCGGATTATGGAGCGGGTAGCGGGGATCGAACCCGCATCATCAGCTTGGAAGGCTGAGGTTCTACCATTGAACTATACCCGCGGGATTACCGTCAGGGCCTCACACCACACCTGCAACCAAGTCCCGAAAACCGGCACTATTTGCCCTATTCTTGGTGGAGGGGGGTGGATTACTCAGGCCTACGGCCCTCGCCCTCCGGGTCGTCGCTGCGCGACGCTCTCTCGGCAACTTACAGTTGCCTCGAGTCGAACCTGTGGTTCGAACCCACTCACACCTCTTCACCTACCAACCAAATCCGCAATTAAAGCAGACTGATTGCCTATTCTTGGTGGAGGGGGGTGGATTCGAACCACCGAAGCTCGCGCGTCAGATTTACAGTCTGATCCCTTTGGCCACTCGGGAACCCCTCCAAGAGGGCGCACATTCTCGTGACGTCAAGGCCTGATGTCAACCGATTTTGGGGGTTAATTTGTTACCTTCTGTTGGTTTCGGAGGACTCAAGACACCTGAGCTGGGACAGCACCCCGCACCGAACTCGCGGACAGCCCCAAAACCCCAGACCCCAAACGGGGCGGCGCGCTACCAGGCCGACCCTACTTGGATATAAAACACCGTATCTTCGGGGCCACGGGCGACGTCAACGCCAACATGCAAACCATAACTGCGCGCTATCTTATAGCGAACACCGGCACCGCGGGCTGCAACAGTTGAGGCATCACTAAAACTGTCGCTATCCGCCCACGCACGGCCACCGCCGACAAATCCCAGCAGCGACCATCGATCCGTAACCTGCCACGTCACCTCAGTCTCAAGGGACGCGATACGATCGCCTTGGTAGCGGGCCGCTGGCACCCCCCGTAGCTGTAAGCTGGGGCGCGCGTAGGGTGGCAGCGTTGCGTCGGATTCGACCATCTCGCCAGCGCCCCTAACACCCAGGCGCCATCGCTCGGTCAGCGGGTAGTAGTACTCCGCATCAAGGGTATACCCGTCAAACTTGATATCACTACCCAAGAAATCCCGATTAAAGAGGGCTGAGCCGGCAACATGAAGCCCAGACGTGGGCGTAAAGAGTTTATCCCGGCTATCCCACTCAACGTCGACCCCAATTGACGACAGGGTTGTATCGACGCTTAGTAAATCAGCGATGCTGTCCGCAATATCAGAGGGCGTATCGGGCCGTAAATAGCCTTCAAGGTTGGCTGGCTGAAGCTGTGCATCCACGTATCGCTGCTTAGGACCAATAAACAGCGGAATCTCCCCTAGCTTCCACTTAAAACTATTGATGACCGCAAGCCCCTGGGTCTTCAGGGAAAATGGTCTTTCTAGCTCGATATCACCCACTGAATAGTAGTCGAGCTTGACGTCGCCATAGCCGGCAAAGCCCAAGTAGCGCTGGGCGCCTTCATTGAAGAAACCCACGTGCCCGCCGCCAGCGAACCATGAGTTGTTGCCAGTAATCGCCCCGCCAACGATGCTGAGGCTCGGCGGAAGAAGCAACTTCGCGGCATCGGGCGACTCTTTCAGCAAGGCCTTGCGCCGTGCCGCCTCCTCTTCTGACTCATGAAAGAACAAACCCATCATACCGACGCCGTTATCAACCGCCGGTTCTGTGATGATCACGGGGACTGGCAGGAAGCCGAAAGTGTTCTCTCTGAGGTATTCGGACACGTCAAAAGCGCCGTCAAAGGGGTCAGTAAACTGCTCGGCGGCAAGCGTCGTGGGGAATCCCAGCAAAAAGCACAGAACAATGAACGTGAACCTGCTCAGAACGCGGACCTCAATATCCACGCGTTGGACGTTGAACATGACATCCACCACACAAAGCCGCCCGAAGGCGGCTTTGACTCATAATGTTACAATGCGGCAATGCCCCGTCCTAAGTCGCCGCACCGACTCTAAAAGCGGTAGGTGCCCTGTACAGCGTAGGTGGCTGGCCGATCCAGGAACTTATAGTAACCCATGCCCGTGCCACCAGTGAGTGAACCAGCCAGCGGACCCTCACCACCGTAGGTCACCACGTCCTCATCGTTCAGGTTCTGCCCGATAAATGCAACCTCCCACTTGCCACCCTGATCACCGAGTGCAACGCGCAGGTTTAACCTGTAAAATGCATCCTGCACGCTGCGCGGATCCAGTGTGGGGTTGAAGATGTATTCATCGCTGTAGACTGCATCCAGCGTCGTACGGAGCTCCATGGAATTGCCTACCGGGAAAACATAATCTGCACTCAATACGCCGCTGTACTCTGGGGTGTACTCCTTGCGCTTGCCCGTGGCATCACAGGTCACACCATCTGGCTGGACCGAAGCTGGGTCCAACTGAGCCTGCCCGAAATAGCACTGGTTGTTCTTGAAATCTGTGTATTCAAAGTCAAGATAGCCCAACGAACCACTAAGCGTGAGCCCCTCGGCCACCAACCAGCGTCCGTCAAGCTCGATACCCTTGATTTCAGCCTCACCCGCGTTACGCACGTTAAAGCCTAAAACGCCATCAAACTGACTCGTTTGCAGGTTCGTGTACTCGGTATAAAACGCAGCAATGTTCAGCTCTGCCGTAGCACCGATACCAAACTTACCACCGATTTCCAAGCTTTCAGCTGACTCATCCTCAAACTCAAAAACGCCGACGATGTCCAGGCCTCTGCCGAGATTCTGCGCGTTCACGACTGCCGGATCCGGATGCCCGTTAGATCGCACATCAAAACCACCGGCCTTGAAGCCTTCTACGTAGGTGGCGTAAACCATGCCATCATCAATAATGTCGTACTGCAGGGTCACCTGAGGATTGAATTCATTTTCACTCCTTTGACCGCGGATTTCATCGTAAGGCTCTATGCTGAAAGCCCCGAACAGTGGGTTCAGGCCGTACAGAACGTTGGGCGTCTGACCGGAGGGATCCACCACCGGCAGGCCTGTGCCATCGATACCTGAGCCAGCGCTGCCATAATGCCTTTGCTCTTTGCTTGCGTCTTTGTCTTCCTCGCTGTAGCGGCCACCTAGCACCAGACGGGTACGGTCATTGATGTTCCAAGTGACCTGAGCAAACAGCGCCCACATATCACTGTTCTGGTTGGCAACGCGTCGTGTGCTGATATCGCGGAAGGCGGGGTTCAATAGGCGGAGTAGGCTGTTGTCTGGCACCGAGATACTGTCATTGAAGTCCAGCTCATTAGTCTGATAGTAGAAACCGGCAATGTAGTCCAACGTCTCGCCGCCAGGAGAAGTCAAACGTAACTCTTGGCTGAACTGATCAAACTCTTCATTACCGAGCGCCTGAAATATCGAAGCGCTTGTGAAGTCACAATCACAGTCTTGAAAGTACTCATAACTGAGGTAACCCGTTGTCGACGTCAGTGTTGAGTCCCCGAGCGCGTAGTCGATGTTCAGCAGGAACGCGTCAGACTCATTATTGTGAAAGTCACTATTACCACCGCGCACCCGGTTTAATTCGCCATCGATACCGCTATAGTCGATAGGTGGTTGTAGCCCTAGCACATCATTGCCAAGGGCGACGAAGTTGTCGAGGGCAGTGATGTAGTCAACACCCATGCCTGTGCCCACCAAGTCCTCGCGCACGATGCTTTGAGTCATTTCAACGTTACGGCCGTTGTCATCAAAGTTGTTGCGCTCATACTTCGCATGAATTGTCAGGTCAGTTGTGGGCTCCCACAAAAGCGAACCGCGGAATACCTGCTCTTCTTCCTCCTTTTCATCGCCGCCAGTGAAAGTGTTGGTGTAAGCACCATCTAACTCCCGATACATCAATGCAATGCGCCCAGAGAGCGTATCCGTAATAGGACCGGAAACTACCAGTCGGTAGTCCTGACGTGCTTCTTCAGGTTCGTACAACGCCGTGATGGAGCCCTCGAATTCCTGCGATGGACGGGCGGTAGTCATACTCACCGCACCGGCAATACTATTTTTGCCAAATAGAATTGGCTGGGGACCACGCAACACCTCAATGCGCTCAAGGTCAAACATCGGAGCGCGAGACATTTGACCTCGGCCGTAATAGATATTATCGATGTACATACCAGTGGACTGCTCAAAGCCGGGGTTGATCCCTGAACTCACACCGCGGATGGTGATGTTATTCGAGATCCCGCTTTGGTTCATCGAGAAGTTCGGGATATAGGTGGTCAGACTCTCGAGGTTAGTGATGTTGGCTTCGACTATGCGATCACCGCTCATGGCGCTTACCGAAATCGGCACGTCCTGCAGGCTTTCGACCCGCTTCTGCGCGGTCACAATCACCTCTTCAAGCATCAAGTTTTGGCCCAACGCAGGCAACACTGTACCGCCGACCGCAGCGACAAGCAGCTGCCTGTAGAATGGAACACATCGGGGAAGATTGAACATGACAGAATCTCCAATAATTTTATAGTTGGTTGATTTCGGATAACTCAGTTACGAGATGGAGCCTTGTGTACTTTTTATGTTGTCGTTTCAATAGTGAATCATTTCATGAAGAAAAATAGAAGAGTTCCCACGACAGATTAGCGCACATAGTCATCGCCAGCACACGTGCTCGGTTTGTAGAACCGCAACGACAAGACCGTCAGCTGACACGGTTTCTTCAACGCTTCTGAATACGGAAGTGCAAACGGATTACTAAGTTAAGACAGAGGACAGCCGAGCCTAATCAAAAGCATTGGGCTTTTTATCGCTCGGCTGGGCGTACCACCAGAGCAATATCAAACCGCCAATAATTGGAATCAACTGCAGCAAAACCCACCAACCCGACCGCCCAATGTCATGAAGCCGGCGCACGATGACCGCAAGGGTGGGTAGGAAAATGAGCATGCTCACTAACGCGCTGAGAGGATTGCCAGCATCCGGAGCAAACGCATCAAACCCAAGCAGCGGAGCCACAATCGCTCCCTCAATCAGTGCTAATACAAAGAACAGGATTAACAGTGCTAAAAACCAATACCAAAGCTCAGAACGCTCGGCGCGCCCGTGAAAGGTGGCGTACTTGCTGAGCACTGTCTTAGAGGCAATTGTCAGACCCACAAATACTCCTATCTGCGACACGCTAATTGTTCAATTTGATCACGGCACGAACAATAGCACGCACCCCCGAAACAATAGCGATTAGCCCTCGTTTTACCACCGATGACACAGCGAAAGCGATGGCTAAGTCAGCGCCGCATTTGCTAGCTACAGACATTGTCGAGGTGCTGCGTCGCGCCGGATTCACAGCCGTCACGTTGGATGAGTCAGAAACTACTATCCCAGCCGACGCCCTCAATCTGACAGGACGCGTCACCACCCTTGATCCGGGTAATCAGGATCTGAGGGTCTGGATTGGTTTTGGCGCCGGTCAAAGCCAGGTGTGTATTGAAGGCGAGATCACCGACTCAATGGGTGAGACGCTTGCCGACTTCGCCGACTGCCGAAATGGTTTGGGATGGGGGTCTAGCGGCCCGCAAGTGAGTGAAGGGGCAGAGATACTCGGCGAGCGAGTCGCGAAATTCCTTATTGAGTGGGCTGATAGTTAGCCGCTCAGCAGTTCTGTTCAGCGACAAATGAGCAGAGAGGTACCGGGGAGTCTGGTTTTCTTAACCAAACTCGCCTATGCGAAGTGAGCCAAAAGACCTGAGAAGTCTGAAATGTGAGTATCGAGACATAGGTTACACAATATACCGGAGACATGGTTTACACATTAAGGCATTTGGAGGAGGACTCCC
>CBFHHJ010000090.1:2599-6000 GCA_965655505.1 Luminiphilus sp. | reverse complement strand
CTACCCGATGATGCGGCAGTGGGGGATGTGTTAGGCACTTTGTCGGTACGGGTTGATGTGCACGTGATACAGCTGATATCCACTTGGAATTCAGCTGCCACCACTTGTGCGACCTTGGTGTAAAGGCCCTGGCCCATTTCGGTGCCGCCGTGATTGAGCTGTATCGAGCCGTCGGTATAAACGTGAAGCAGCGCACCCGCCTGATTGAGATGCTGCAAGGTAAACGAAATTCCAAACTTCACTGGGGTCAGTGCGAGCCCGCGTTTGAGGACAGGGCTGGTTTGATTGAATGTTCGAATTGCCTCTCGCCGCGCGCGGTAATCGGAGCGCGATTCGAGTCGCTCGACCAGCGGCCCAATTATGTGTTGCTCGATCGGCTGCCCATAATGGGTGGTATCGCGCCCGTCGGTTGCTCGGTAGAAGTTGTTTTTTCGGACGTCGAGGGGGTCAAGACCGGTGGCCGAAGCAATCTGCTCAATAATATTTTCGATTGCGAGCATGCCTTGTGGGCCACCAAATCCGCGGAACGCGGTGTGCGACACCATATTGGTTTTAATGCGGTGACCGCGAATATCAGCTGCCGGCAGGTAGTAGGCATTGTCCGCATGAAACATCGCTCGATCGACGATGGCATCGGACAGATCGGGAGACATGCCACAATCGCCGGCCAGATCTAAGTCCAGTCCTTGAATCACACCCCGTTCATCGAAACCCACGGTGTATCGACTGTAGAAGGGATGACGCTTGCCGGTGGCGGTAAAATCGTCCGCTCGGGCGAGACGGATTTTCACGGTGCGTTGGGTACGGCTAGCCAGCAGGGCTGCGATACACAGCCACTGGTTGGCATTGGTTTCTTTACCGCCAAAGGCACCTCCCATGCGGCGAACGTCGACAGTCACGCGCCCCATGGGAATATCAAGTACTTCGGCGACCAGCTTTTGTCCCTCGGAAGGATGTTGGGTCGACGCGTGGACTAACATGCCCCCGTCCTCCTGGGGCACCGCCATTGCGGCCTGGCCTTCGAGATACATCTGCTCTTGACCGCCACTGCGAAACTCCCCGGAGAGGGAATGGGTCGATGCGGCAATCGCGGCTTTAGTATCACCGCGATGTTGACGGTGACTTGGCCGAACGAACTCCTCGTTTTCTAACGCGGCAACCACATCGAGTTGCGGTGCCTCGTCTGCATATTCGATGACCGCGAGCCTTGCGGCGCGCCGCGCAGCGAGTTGACTGGAGGCGGCCACCGCAAAGATTACCTGCCCGAAGAAACTCACCGTCGAATCTGCAAAAAGCGGGTCGCCGGGGTAAACGGGGCCGATATCAGTATGCCCGGGCACGTCTTTCTCGGTCACAACATCCACGACCCCCGGGGCCGCGCGGACGGCCGATAAATCTATAGAGACAATTTTTCCACGCGCAACGGTGCTAAACCCCGGATAGGCGAAGAGAGTGTTGGGTTCCGAGGGTATGTCGTCGACGTAGCGTGCGCCGCCAGTCACGTGTTTTACCGCGCTTTCGTGCCGAAGGGGTGTGCCGGCCATGCCGGCCGTTGTCCGCGTTGTGCTGTCGCTCGGCAGTTTACGCATGCTCAGTCACCTGCAGTGCACTGGAGGGGAGACTGCGGGAGTAATACATCCGTTTAAACAAATTACCTGCGGTGATCAATCGGTAGTCGCTGCTGGCTCGGAAGTCGCTGATGGGCGCGAAATCTTCAGACAACGCCGAGATCGCATCCTCGATCGCGCTCTCGTCAAACGTCCTGCCCCGGAGCGCAGCCTCTGCATGCGCGGCGCGTTTGGGTACCGCCGCCATGCCACCAAAACCAATGCGTGCCTCGACGACGTGATCGCCCTTGAGCGTGATCGCAAAAGCACCACAGACGGCGGAGATGTCATCTTCTAAACGCTTGCTGATTTTGTAGACCCTGAAAAGGGTGTCATCACTCGAGTAGGGTATGTGCACCCGCTCGATAAATTCTCCCTCTCGGAGGGCGGTTTTGCGGTAATCGAGGAAAAAATCGGCAACAGCTAACTGACGGGTTTCGCGCTCACGCCGCAGCATTAGCGTCGCGTCCAGCGCCAGCAAGACCGGTGGCATATCGCCAATTGGCGAGGCGTTACCGATGTTACCGCCAATGGTGCCTTCATTGCGTACTTGCTTAGAACCCAGACGTTCAAGCATCTCTGTCAGCGCAGGCCAGTGGCTGACCAGCGCGGGCATCGCGGCACTGTAGGTTACGGCTGCGCCGATCGACAGACCGTCGGGCTGCTCTTCTAGCTGCTTCAGCTCCGGTACTCGACCCGTGTGGATCAGCGTGTCGATGGATTTGAGCAGCTGGGTATGCTCAAGACTAAGATCGGTTCCCCCCGCAACAAGTCGTGCGTCGGGTTTCGCCGCTTTAAGCGCGGCGAGCTCGTCAATGGACGTGGGAGCGAGAAATTGCCGATCGTCGATCGATAGGCTCGCTGGTTGATCTTTGAAAGACCGCAGGGTTGTCGCGATACTGGCGGCCTGGTCGCTGAATTTATCGGTGACGGCATCGCCGGCTGTGTCGGGGTCATACATCGCGACGGCGGCGTCGACGATCGGTCGATAGCCCGTACAGCGGCACAGGTTGCCGCCAAGGGATTCGAGAATTTCGTGGCGATCGGGCTGACTGTGATTCTTTCCGTGGGCAAACAAGGACATGACGAAGCCGGGGGTACAAAAGCCGCACTGGGAACCGTGTTCATCCACCATGGCTTGCTGCGCAGGGTGTAACTGAGCACCGTCTGCGAGATCTTCGACGGTGATGAGTTGCTGGCCGTGGATGCTGCCGAGGGGCGTGATACAGGCATTTATGCTGCGGTAGTCCAGGGGGTTCTTATCGTCGTCATCGTCGTCGACTGGTCGCGCGATGACCACGGTGCATGCGCCACAATCTCCCGACGCGCAGCCTTCCTTGGTGCCGGTCTTACCCAACTGGTCCCGAAGGTAGTCAAGCACAGTGGTCTGCGGGTCAATGTGATCGACCTGGTGCGCAGTGTCATTAAGCAAAAATGTGATCAAGAGATAGCCGTTGAGAAAACTGATCTAAGTTATAGAAAATACAGCAATTAACATGCCGAATCGACGCCTGTGGATGGCGAGTATCCCCATCAATGCTCAAGCTGGGCAAGCCCCTGAAAATTCATGGTTTTAAAGCGGGGGAGTGGGGCTGAACTCGCCGGTTAAGTTTAGCGTAATAGGACCAGATGGATTTTTTTGTCATCTGCCCGCGTCATTCTGGTGCAGGGTTTCCACAGAAGCACATTGGCGGTGCGAGGCTGGTGCCCTGTACAGGCGCAGGCGTTAGCGCTTCAGTTGGTTCAGGTAAGGTGCGGCGGTGGCTCGTCGCCAGAGAGGAAGATCGATTCTCT
>CBFHHJ010000090.1:0-2589 GCA_965655505.1 Luminiphilus sp. | reverse complement strand
TGAGTTTTTTTGCTATCTGCCCGCGTCATCCTGGTGCAGGATTTTCCTGGTAGCACATTGCTGGTGCGAGGGTGGTGCTGGCGTTGGTACTGGCGTTAGCGCTTAATTTGGCGCTTGAGTAGGTGCAGGGGTGGAGCGGCGGTGGATCGTCGTTGGAGAGGAAGATCGGGTCCTGATACCTACCTACAATGCCGGCACGCGTACCTCGCAAGCCGTCTGAATCGATCGCCTCTCTGCGGAAATTGACCCCGACCACAGTCTCATCAGGCGTACCGAGCAACCAGCGTTTTGGCGTGTACGCGCTGTTGGGATTTCAACGCCTCAAGGTCTACGTCAGGAATTGTGCCATCAATAACGCGCCAGAGGCCTCCCACCATGACACGGTCGGCTTGCTGGGCGTTGCAAAGTAACAATGCGGCTAATGGGTCATGGCTGCCAGCAAAGCTGAGTCCATCGGTTTTAAAGAGGGCCAAGTCTGCCTGTTTGCCGACCGCGAGTTCGCCGATGTCCGAGCGTCCGAGTACCGCCGCTGAGCCTGCAGTCGCCCACCGCAAGGCATCAGTATGACTGACCGATGCCGCCCCATAACGCAGTCGCTGCAAATACATCGCCAAGCGCGCTTCTGCGATGAGATTACTGCTGTCGTTAGACGCTGAACCGTCGACGGCCAACCCGATGTTCACGCCAGCGCTCTCAAGCTCGAGGTTTCTGCAGATTCCCGAGGCGAGCATCATGTTCGATCCGGGGCAGTGCGCTACACCCACGCCAGCCTCCCCAAGGCGTCGGATTTCATCGTCGTCAAAATGGATGCCGTGAGCGAGCCAAGTGCGCTCAGATAACCAACCTACCCGTTCGAGATAATCCACCGTGCGGCAACCGAAGCGTTCCAGACAGAACGCTTCTTCATTAAGTGTCTCCGCGAGATGCGTGTGAAGTCGTACATCGAGGTCGTCCGCAAGCAGCGCCGATTCCCGCATCAGCGACTCGCTCACTGAGAAGGGCGAACACGGTGCCAGCGCAATTTGCACTAGCGAACCGGCACCGGGTTGGTGATACCGCCTGACCAGTCGGTCAGAGTCTGCAAGGATGTCTCGCTCCTGTTGAACCGTCGACTGGGGGGGTAATCCGCCATCCTCCTCGCCCAACGACATTGAACCGCGCGTCAGTGTGACTCGTGAGCCGATGGCCGCCCGCGCCTCGACTTGGATATCGATGGC
The DNA here is from genome assembly GCA_965655505.1 of Luminiphilus sp. Taxonomy (GTDB): domain Bacteria; phylum Pseudomonadota; class Gammaproteobacteria; order Pseudomonadales; family Halieaceae; genus Luminiphilus. The sequence continues at coordinate 1,372 of CBFHHJ010000090.1, read as the reverse complement.
GTTTTCCATGCCAGAGGGAAACAGATAATGATGATCTGCTGCCGTGGTGCAGCCCGAGAGCAGTAGTTCAGCCAAGGCCACCTGAGTCGCCGTGAACAACATGTCGGGCTCAAGCCCGGCCCAAACGGGATACAGGCTTTTGAGCCAGTCGAATAACTCTTTATCGAGGGCCGCGGGTAGGGCGCGGGTTAGCGTCTGGTAGAAATGGTGATGGGTATTGATCAGGCCCGGCAATAACACGTACTCTTTAGCATCAAAGGTTTGATCGACCGGTTGCGTCGGCGCTTGGCCTTTAGGGATTAATTCGACGATCACGTCGTTTTCGACAACCAAACCTCCGTCTGCACATCCGGCTCCTGCAGTGAATGTTGCTTTGGGGTGTTTGATCCAGAGTCGATGTGTCATGGGTGACGCCTGCGAAGGTTGAGTTCGTCGCGTGTAGCGAGTTAGGTCAGCAGTTTACATGACCGTCCTGTCCCGTCAGGCCAACAGCTTTGATTCAATCAGCTGCGGTGAAGCAATCGATCGGACAGGTCGCACGCCCCTTGAAGTAAACGCACGAGCACACCATCGGGTCGGCTTGTTAACGCGCGCTCCTCGCCGTCGTAAAGCGCCATCGTTGCGTTGAATCCCAACCAAGGCAGTGGCTCAGGCTCCCAACGCCTGAGCGAGGTTGCTATGGCGCCTTTGCGTACCCAGGGCATTGTCGTGCGCACACTGTCTTGTCCGCAGATTAAATCTGCCAGCGTGCGTCCGAACAAAAAGCTTGCTCCTACACCCTCACCCAGATAGCCCCCAGCGGTGCTGATGCCGCCTCTTTCGTCAAATACGATTTGAGGGTGGAATGTTCTTGGCACAGCCAATGTGCCACTCCAGGCATGGGTGAAGTTGACGGTCTCGAGCATAGGAAACAGTTCTCTGGCGAGCTGTTGACGCTTGGTCGTGTCTTGGGGGCGGGTTGGGAGGTTGCCCAGCTGATGGCCTAGGGCTTGGTAGCGACCACGCGCGCCAATGACCAGCCGGTTATCCGCGGTGCGCTGCAAATACGTGGACTGACGACTGAAGTCGCAAAAAGCCTCCCGCTGCCTAAATCCTATGTTTGACCATTGCGATTCGCTGAGTGGCTCGGTTGCAACCATGCCGCTTTGAATCGGTAGTAGGAAGCGTTTGAGTGGCGATGTCGCCCCCGTGTAGCCCTCCGTGGCAATGACAATCTGGTCTGTGCGCACTTGTCCATGGGGCGTCATCACGCTGCCCGGCGCAATCTGTGTAGCGGGCGTGTTCTCGTAGATTTCAACGCCTTTGGTCGCGACGACGCGGGCGAGGCCTTTCACCAACAGCCAGGGATTCAGCGTCGCAACATGGGGCGTGT
>CBFHHJ010000089.1:3554-6037 GCA_965655505.1 Luminiphilus sp. | reverse complement strand
TCAAATCGCTCCGACTGCTGGGCAATAGACCATGGTGTCGCCAGCAGGGTCGACAGCAGTACGAGCGCGCGAAGCAACGGATTTAGCTGCTTCGCGCGCGAATACGAAAGATCGCGGTGATGCCAAAAAGATTTGGGAACAGCCGGGCGAGAAACGTTTGCCCCGGAGAGGCCACGATGTCGCGGGCGGTGATTTCGATATTGAGTTGACAGCACAGGTCTTCAAAGTCCTTCACGGTACAGAAATGGATGTTCGGGGTGTCATACCAACTATAAGGCAACACTTTGGAGACTGGCATACGCCCGCGCAGTCCTAGGTACAGCCGACAGCGCCAATGGGCAAAATTCGGGAACGTCACAATGGCCTCGCTGCCGATACGTACGATATCGCCCAAGACCCTGTGGGGATGGTGCAGTACTTGTAAGGCGTGAGCCATCACGACCACATCGAAACTGTGGTCTGGAAAGTTCTCCAAGCCCTTGTCCATATCCTGATAAATGACGTCGATGCCCCGTGACGCTGCGGCGATCAAGTTGTTTGCATCGAGTTCGATGCCAGTGCCCGTGACCTCGCGTTCTTCCCGCAGTAATCGCAGAAATTCACCATCGCCGCAGCCGAGGTCAAGTACCCTAGAGCCCTTGGGTACCCAGCGCAAAATATGAGTCAGGTCGTAGCGCATCAGCATGTCACCTGCTGCATCCATGCGCTAAACAGGCCCATATATTCCGCGTTCTCGAGCAGAAAGCCGTCGTGGCCATCATCAGTCTCGATGTCAGCGTAGGTGACCGGGCGCTGGGCCGTGAGCAGCGCATCGACGATCTCGCGGGAGCGCGCAGGGGCGAATCGCCAGTCGCTGCTGAATGACACCACCAGAAAACGGGCTTGAGTGGCGGCCATGGCAGCCGCGAGACTGCCACCAAAGTCAGCGGCGATATCGAAGTAGTCCAGCGCCCGCGTCATTAACACGTAGGTATTTGCGTCAAACCGGCTCGAAAATTGATGCCCCTGATAACGCATATAGCTCTCAACCTGAAAAACCACTTCCGCCTCGTCGCTGGGATCAAAGCTCCCCTCGCGGAGTTCCCTGCCAAATCGCTCGCTCATCCCATCCGCAGACATATAAGTGAGATGACCGACCATGCGCGCTAGCCCCAGCCCCCGGGCGGGTAAGGTCGATTGCGCATGATATTGACCAGCGTGCCAATCCGGATCGGTGATGATTGCGTGCCGGGCGATCTCGTTGAACGCAATATTTTGAGCGGTCAGCCCGGGAGCCGCTGCTAAAACGACACAGTTGCGGACCCGGTCTGGAAACTGCACCGCCCACTGCAAGACTTGCATGCCCCCGAGGCTGCCGCCGATCACGGCTGCCCACTGGGCGATACCAAGTCGATCAGCCAGTAGCGCCTGGGTTAATACCCAGTCAGAAACCTGTACCTGGGGGAAATCTGGACCCCATGGCGCGCCAGTGGCAGGATTGATAGAGGTCGGACCGGTACTGCCATCGCAGCCCCCCAAGTTATTGAGGCTGACAACAAAAAATCGGTTGGTATCGATGGGTTTGCCCGGGCCAATAAAGGTGTCCCACCAGCCAGGCTTGCGATCTTCGGTAGCGTGATATCCCGCGGCATGATGATTGCCGCTCAGCGCGTGGCAGATCAGCACGCCATTGCTGCCCTCAGGGTTGAGTTCGCCATAGGTTTCAACGGTGAGTTCAAAGCCCGGCAAAATTTTGCCATTACTCAGCGTAAATGGCTCATCGAAACGCACCTGATAGGGCGTCACCAGGCCAACACTGGAGGGGTCCATGGGGATTAAATTCCAATAACCAGGCTGGTGGGAAGTCCGACCGCAACTGACATGTGGCGCAACATGATCTGGATAATGTTGATCAGCACAAAGAGCAAAATTGGCGAGAAATCGAGACCTCCCATATTTGGCAGCAGCGAGCGGAAGGGCGTCATGATGGGATCGGTGATCTGATACAGCAGTATGACCGCCGGGTGTCGGGTACCTGGTGCTACCCAGCTGACGACGATCATAGCGACCAGCGCGATGAGTATGGTGTTGACCACTAGTCCAACGACACCGAGTAGCGACCACAGCAGCAGTGTGATTGGGTCGGGGGGCATGAAGCCAGCAAGCAGTAACACGGCAACAAGGGCAGCGAGTTGCACGAGTATTGCCAAAATGATGACTGCGGGATCAAACCGTTTGCCCGAGGGAATCAGCTTACGAAAAGGCTGCAACGGATAATGGGTTGCTCGAACAATAAACTGAGAAATCGGGTTGTAAAAATCAGCCCGCGTCGCCTGCAAAATTCCCCGCAAGACAACAATAATGAGGTAAAGCGACGCGACGGTGTCTACCAGATAGCGTCCAATTTCAGATGCAGCGCCCATGGGTTATTTGAACTCCTCAGCCATTTCCTTAGCCCGTTCAAAGCAGGCCTGCATTGCGTGGGCAACAATCTCACTCAGATT
>CBFHHJ010000089.1:0-3436 GCA_965655505.1 Luminiphilus sp. | reverse complement strand
GTTTGCAGCGTGAGCCGATTGGCATCTTCGTGAGTCAGTCCCAACTGCACTCCTTTCTCGATCATGGCCTCCATAAAGGCGAAAAAGTATGCAGGGCCGCTGCCCGAAACGGCAGTGACAGCGTCTAACTGAGCTTCCTCATCTACCCACAGGGTTGTGCCGACCGATGCCATAACGGCGTCGGCTTGCTGCCGCTGCGTGTCACTAAGCCCAGGGGCACCGTAAAGCGCCGACGCGCCGCAACGAACGAGTGCCGGCGTATTGGGCATGCAGCGCACAATAGGCTGATTAGGGTCGCCCAGCATTTCAGACAGGCTATTGCAGGAGACCCCAGCGGCGATCGACATTACCGTTGCTTCGCGACTCAAATGCCCCTTAATTGATTGGGCAACGCCCCTCAATCCTTGTGGCTTAACGGCCAGCACCACCAACGAGGCGTTTTCCACTACATCTGCGGCCTGAGTGCTGACGTCAGAAATCCGCATCGCTTTTAAGGATTCCAGTGCGCGTTCGGATAAGTCGGCGCCACTGATACGGCTGGGCGAAAAGCCTGTGTCGAGCAGCCCGCCAATAATGGCACTTGCCATGTTACCGGCACCGATGAACGCGATTTTTTCCGGGCGAACCTGATCAGGCACGGAATCTCCTCATGAACGGTTAGTGAATAATGCTGGCGAGTATACCTGCCAAGGGTCCTAAAAAACCCGATCAACGGGCGCCAAATATGTCGGTGCCGACTCGGACAATTGTTGCGCCTTCGTGCACCGCCGCCTCGAGATCACTGGACATGCCCATGGACAGTGTGTCCAGCGAAGGATGGTCGGCTTGGAGCGCAGAAAAAAGTGCGCGCAGTCGTGCGCAGGGTTCGCGCTGGGCGGCCAATGTGTCTGCAGGCGCCGGGATGGCCATGAGGCCCCGCAAGGTCAGTTTTGGCAGCGATGCAACGGCGGCGGCCAAGGCGGGTAATTCATCACCGCTTACCCCTGACTTACTAGCCTCCCCCGATACATTGACTTGAAGACAAATATTCAGAGGTGGCAGCGTGTCGGGACGCTGCTCCGACAGGCGGAGTGCAATTTTTTCACGATCAACGCTGTGAACCCAATCCATGGTTGCCGCCAAGCCACGAGTTTTGTTCGATTGAATGGGGCCAATAAAGTGCCATTCAAGATTCGCGGCGGCTAATGCGGTGGCCTTCTCGATCGCTTCTTGCGCATAGTTTTCGCCAAATGCGCGCTGTCCCGCGGCGGCGGCGGCCTCAATCATGGCAATCGGTTTGGTTTTGCTGACCGCCAGAAGCGCTACCGACCCAGCCGGTCGGTGAGCGGCGTGTTCTGCGGCGTCTATCCGTTCGCGGACGGCGCTTAAATTTGAGGCTACATTTATGTCTGGCATGCTGCCATGATACCCGAAGCCACTGTCCACCGACGTTGGACGGACCATACAGATTGAACGTACAGCGATAAGAGGAAGCCACTGCCCCATGGATATTACCGAGCTGTTGGCATTTAGCGCCAAGCAGGGTGCATCAGACTTGCACCTGTCCGCTGGATTACCCCCCATGATCCGTGTTGATGGCGATGTCCGCCGTATCAACGTGCCGCCCCTCGAGCCGAGCCAGGTGCACGACTTGATTTACGACATCATGAATGACAAGCAGCGCAAGGATTTTGAAGAGTTTTTGGAGACTGACTTTTCTTTTGAGGTCCCGGGTGTGGCGCGTTTCCGAGTCAACGCCTTTAACCAAAATCGAGGCGGGGGTGCGGTGTTCAGAACGATTCCGTCCAAAGTATTGACCATGGATGATCTCGGCCTGGGTCAGGTGTTTAGAGACGTTTCCCTGCTACCGCGTGGTCTCTGTCTAGTCACAGGCCCCACCGGCTCAGGAAAATCCACCACGCTGGCGGCGATGGTCGACTTTATCAACGATAACCGTTACGACCACATTCTCACCATCGAAGACCCGATAGAATTTGTCCACGAATCCAAGCGCTGTCTCGTTAACCAGCGCGAGGTTCATCGGGATACCTTAGGGTTCTCCGAGGCACTGCGATCAGCGCTGCGTGAAGATCCCGACATTATTTTGGTGGGCGAAATGCGGGATTTGGAAACCATACGGCTCGCATTGACTGCGGCTGAGACGGGTCACTTGGTATTTGGCACCTTGCATACGACCTCCGCGGCAAAAACCATTGACCGTATCATCGACGTGTTTCCTGCCGCAGAAAAATCCATGGTTCGTTCCATGCTGTCTGAATCACTGCAGGCGGTTATTTCCCAGACGCTGCTGAAGCGGCGGACGGGGGGTCGTATCGCGGCTCACGAAATCATGCGCGGTACGCCTGCGATTCGAAACCTCATCCGAGAGGACAAAGTCGCGCAAATGTATTCGGCTATTCAAACTGGCCAATCCATTGGAATGCAGACGATTGACCAGTCATTACAGTCGTTGGTGGACAAGAAATTGATCACCTTAGAGGCCGCTCGTGAGAAAGCCCGACAGCCTGATGCAATTCGGTAATCCCATGATAACCCGCGGCTCGGAGGTCTGATAGATCATGCGTGAACTTCTTAAAATCATGGTTGAACGTGGTGCCTCCGATGGCTTCGTGACAGTCGACGCGCCAGTGACGATTAAGATTGATGGGGACTTGATCCCTATTGGTAGTCATCCGATGGAAGAGGAGGAGGTCCGAAAGCTGATTTTCGGCAGCATGTCCGATGCACAGCGCACGGAGTTTGTCGACAATAACGAATGCAACTATGCGATTGACGACGCCGAGCACGGCCGATTTCGCGCTAGCGCTTTTATCCAGCGAGGCTTGCCGGGGTTAGTTTTACGCCGCATTAGCGCGGACATCCCAAGTTTCTCTCAACTGGGGTTGCCCAAAATTATCGAGCAGTTATCGATGCTTAAGCGCGGCTTGGTGATTTTTGTCGGTGGAACTGGAACGGGTAAATCAACCTCGCTGGCAGCAATGTTGGATTATCGAAACATCAACAGCCACGGTCACATCATTACCGTTGAGGATCCCATCGAGTTCGTTCACAGCCACAAAGGCTGTCTGGTGACCCAGCGGGAAGTAGGCCTCGATACCGAGTCTTACGATGTCGCCCTTGCCAATACCCTTCGTCAGGCCCCCGATGTCATTATGATCGGTGAGGTGAGGACCGCGCGCACGATGGAAGCCGCCTTGGCATTTGCCGAGACCGGTCACCTCTGCCTGTGTACGCTACACGCTAACAATGCAAACCAGGCTCTAGATCGTGTGCTGAGTTTCTTCCCTCCCGAGAAGCGGGACCAAGTTTTGATGGATCTTTCGCTCAATGTGCGTGCGATGGTGGCCCAACAGCTGCTGCCTAAACGCTTGGGCAAAGGGCGGGTACCCGTGGTGGAGGTGTTGCTGGGCACGGCCCTAATTCAGGACCATATTCG
>CBFHHJ010000088.1:0-6074 GCA_965655505.1 Luminiphilus sp. | reverse complement strand
CGACTCTGCTGGTGATACCAGCTACTACAATGAGCAGGGTGTCAGCATGCGCAAGGCGTTTCTCAAAGCGCCCGTAGATTTCACCCGCGTCAGTTCCAACTTCAACCCTAATCGGCTGCACCCCATCTACAAAACCAAGCGCCCTCACCGAGGCACCGATTATGCAGCACCCCGTGGCACGCCGGTTTATGCATCGGGCGACGGTCGCGTCGTCGAGGCGGGTTACACCCGACCCAACGGCAACTATGTTTTCATTCAGCACGGCGAATCCTTCAAGACCCACTATCTGCATCTGCATAAACGCAGCGTGAACAAGGGTGAGCGGGTGAAGCAGGGACAGGTCATTGGCACGGTCGGATCAACGGGCGCCGCTACCGGCCCCCATCTGCACTATGAATTCTTGGTCAACGGTGTCCACCGCAATCCGCGCTCGGTGCACAAATTGCTGCCAAAGGCCAAGTCACTGCCATCCGATGAGCTGCCGAATTTCAAAACGACCATCCAGCGTCCGCTCCAACAGCTCGCATCCCTGCGCCAGGCAAACACGCTGGCACTCGCGGAGTGACCGGACGCCAGTATTACGTTGGATTGATTTCGGGCACGAGCGTCGATGGCGTTGATGCTGTGGTTGTCGGTCTCGAGGACGACCAACTCGAGCTCATTGCCAGCCACTGCGAGCCCTACCCGCAATCGGTTCGCGAGACCGTGTTATCGCTTTCCCAGCCTGGTATTAACGAGATAGACAGTCTTGGCCAGGCCGATCTGACGGTCGCCGATACCTTTGCCCTGGCTGCGAAAACCGTCATCGAAGCTGCAAACCTTAGCGCGACGCAAATCACGGCAATTGGCAGCCACGGACAAACTGTCCGCCACCGTCCTCAGCAGGCCTATCCATTTACACTACAAATCGGCGACCCGAATCGCATTGCCGAGCACACCGGCATCACCACCGTTGCTGACTTCAGACGCCGGGATATGGCCGCAGGAGGTCAGGGTGCACCCCTCGCTCCCGCTTTTCATCGTGCGGTTTTCAGCGCGCAAGATCAGGTTACCGCGGTGGTCAACATCGGCGGCGTCGCCAACGTCACAGTACTGTACCCCGACGGGCGTATCCTGGGATTCGACACGGGACCCGGCAATACGCTCATGGATGCGTGGTCGCGGCAGCATCGCGATCAACCTTACGATGCCAACGGGGATTGGGCCGCCTCGGGGCCCCTTGATAACCGACTGCTCGAGCGCTTACTCGATGATGCCTATTTCAAACTGCCCCCGCCCAAGAGCACCGGGCCGGAGTACTTCAACCCCGTTTGGATGCGCAGCCGTCTCGGTGGTTCGGTCTCAGTGGTATCCGTCCAGCGCACCTTGTTGGAATTGACCGCGGTGAGCATTGCCACCGCCTTGAGCCAAGAGCAACCCCAGCGAATTGCAATCTGTGGCGGTGGTGCCCACAACACGGCACTCATGGATCGACTGCGCGCGCTGTTGAGTCCCGCTGAGGTCGTTACAACAGAAGCTTTGGGGATTCATCCCGATTGGGTTGAGGCGGCGGCCTTTGCCTGGCTTGCACACCGCACGCTCACGTCACAGTCAGGCAACGAACCGAGTGTTACTGGCGCGAGCGGATACCGGGTACTTGGCGCGATATATCCGAGTTAAATACCCGGGCTAACACCGCTACTAGAAAGGGTTAGATAGAGAACGAGGCACCGCAACCACAGGTCGTGACTGCATTAGGGTTGTTGATGATGAACCGCGACCCTTCGAGCCCTTCGGTATAATCGACTTCAGAACCCACCAGATACTGATACGACATCGAATCGATCACAGCCGTCACGCCGTCTTTTTCGATGACCATGTCATCTTCAGCGGCGTCCTCATCGAAAGTGAAACCGTACTGAAAGCCTGAGCAACCGCCACCAGTAATGTAAACACGCAGCTTGAGTGATTCATTGCCCTCGTCATCAACCAGCGCACGAACCTTGCTAACCGCGTTATCGGTCAGGCGGATCTCGTTGGGGTCAAAGGCTTCAACAACACTCATAGGGATTAGGTCACTCGCTTTCGATGTGTTTCGTGTACTTTCAATACGCAATCAATACGCTTTCATTACATTAGCCTAACCTCAAACATCACGTTAGGAGCCAAGGTCGGACAAAATGCCGGGTTCAACTGTCGGATTCAGCTATCGGATTCAACTACAGCACCGATTCAGCACCCGGATGCTGTTTCACACAACAGCAGTTTTAGTATAGCGCACTAACAAGCGCAATATCTGCATCAGAAATACCGAATCTTCAAGTAAAAACCCTTACAAAACAGCTGGTTATTGCTCGATCAGACGGCTGTCTCGGTTGCCCGTTGTTCGCGTTTCATGGCCAGATCGTCGGTGATGGGTGATACATGTCGTAACCCGCCGTTGACCCGGCAACCCACAGCCATCTCGATCAGGTGATAGTAAACATCGCCATCAATTTCCGCTTTCTCGGCTAGCTCCAAACGCTCGGATGAATGCAGATCGCCGGTAACGCGGCCATTGATCATTGCCGATGGCACCCGGATTTCACCTTCTACCCGACCACCTTCGACAACTCGAAGCATTGCCTCTTTACCTGGCTCGGCGACAATAGAGCCCACCACCTTGCCTTCAACGTCGAGGTTACCGGCAAATTGAATATCGCCGGTCACGACCGCATCCCGTGCTATCAGCGTCGTACTGCCCTGAACGGCAGTCAGGGGTTTGTCTTTACGTCCACGCATTATTCAATCCTCTCCTGTTCCGCGATCAACCGTTACTGTCATCGACCGCCACATCCTCCCAAGCATACCGCGTTTCGAGATTTTGAGTTTGAGGCTTGGTTAACGACAATTCGATATCGATATACGTGGGTTGAAAACCGGGCGGTAGTACCAGCTCACCTTCAAACCGCTGGAAATAGCGAAAGCTAATCGTCAATGCATCCGTGAGTTGCGCAGCGTCGAGTTCAGACAACGTCACCTCGTGGGGAACATCACCGAGCCGCCCACCAATCACAGCACGCAAGTCCCCTTTGTGGATCGTGCGCCCGCCCTCACCACTTTGAGTCACCAGTTGGTACCGCCAATGACCGGGAGTGGTGCTTCGAGTGAACACCGGGGGCCTGACGATCACCCCCTGACTGGCCTCTTCAGGTGCCATTACTTCACGGTAAAAGGCCAGCTCGCGCTCCAGTTCATCGATGCTACCGCGACTCTCCGCCAGTTCCTCTCGCAGTTGAGCCACGGCCTTTGTTTCAACATCAAGTCGCGTTTCAAGTTCGATTAGCTGACCGCGCAGGTCATCACTCGCGGCACTCAGCGGGACAAAGCTTTCATCTTGCGCGCGGTAGCCGAGCCAATAGGCCATGCCAATGGCGACCATCACCAGGACAGCCGCACCAGCGCGCCAGAGGGTCGCCCGAAGCGGATGTTCCCGCCTGACAACGGTTTTGTGGTGGTGGCGGGCCATGGGCTAGCTGACCATCAGGGTAAAAGTGCGATGACGTCCAGCCCTGCTGTTTCTGGCAGGTCGAACATCAGGTTCATCGACTGGATCGCTTGGCCGGAGGCGCCTTTGACGAGGTTATCAATCACTGAGGTCACCACGACAGTATCGCGCCCCTGGGGCACGTTGACTGCCAACTGACACTGGTTAGAACCGCGCACGCTGCGGGTTTGGGGTAACTGTCCGGCAGGTAACACATCCACAAACGGTTCATTTGCATACCGCTGTTCGAACAGTGTCTGCAGATCGACGTCAGTGTTTGTAAGCCGGGCAAACAACGTAGAGTGAATCCCGCGACTCATCGGCACCAGATGCGGCACAAAGGTTAGCGCTGCTGTCTGCGACGTCATGGCGTTTAGACCCTGTTCGATCTCGGGGAGATGGCGATGTCCTCCCACCCCATAGGCCTTGAAGCTTTCACCAGCCTCGGTCAGCAGATTGGGTATCTTGCCCTGGCGGCCGGCGCCACTGACACCCGAGGCACTGCTTGCGATTAGCTGACTGGCATCAATGAGGTCATTTTCCAGCAACGGCAAAAACCCGAGCTGTACCGACGTCGGATAACAGCCGGGACACGCTATTAACTGGGCACCTCGAATCGCCTCGCGATTGCGCTCAGGTAAACCATAAACCGCCGACTGACACAGCTCGGGGCTGGTATGTGGCTCGCCGTACCAGGACTCCCAGGTTGGGACATCCCGCAGCCGATAATCTGCCGAGAGATCCACCACGCGCACACCCGCGTCGATCAGCCCGGGAACTGACTGCATCGCCACGTTGTGGGGCGTGGCGAAAAACACCACGTCGCAAGTATCAAGTGCGGCTTGCGCGGGGTCAGTAAACGCCAGGTCAGTGACACCCCGCAGATTCGGAAAGAGATCATCCAAACGACGACCCGCCTCCCCTCTGGATGTGATCACACTCACTTCAACGTCGTTGTGACGCAGCAGCAGTCGCAGTAACTCAACGCCGGTATACCCCGTGCCGCCGACGATCCCCACCTTGATCATGGTTTCTCCGTTTTTCTGATATCGTTCAACGCCGCACACTGTCGCATTTTCCATCGAGGTCGTCATGCTCTGGGTTCAGGCCTTTCACGTAATTTTTATGGTTTCCTGGTTTGCAGGTTTATTCTACCTGCCGCGCATCCTCGTCTATTACGCGCAGAGCGATGACCCCACGACCAAGCAAACCCTTGCGGTGATGGCGCGCAAACTTTACCGATTCGTCACGCCGTTTCTGGTATTCACCTTGGCCTTTGGCATCTGGCGCCTGACCTACCAGTGGGATTACTACCTGTCATCGGGATGGATGCATCTCAAGCTGCTCTGTGTCGCGTTTCTGGTTGGTTACCACATTCAATGCGGTGTCTACGTCGGTCGCGTCAATCGCGGAGAAGACAGTAAAACCCATGTGTTTTACCGGTTCTTCAATGAAGTACCCGTGCTGTTTTTGTTTGCGATCGTGATTTTGGTGTACACGCGACCGTTTTGAGGGCGGCACAACCGCAGCGACCTGGCCGTGTGATCTATCACTCTCTCGCTGGATGCTGCCTGAGTCTTGATCAACGGCCGCTGCGGAACTCGCTCGCTGCGCTCACTCAGACAGTCCTCGCGGAAAACCCCGTTGATCAAGACTCAGGCAAAACGCATCCAATGCTCGTCGCGACAGACCACACGGCCAAGCCGATGCCAGACCCAGCCAAGCCCATGTCCATGCCAACCAAGCCGACACCTGAGAAGCCAATGCCAAACTAATTAGGGTTGCTTCGATGCCTACACTGGCCAACCTAATGCCTAATATTACGTTCTGGCCCATTCCCGAGTCAGCCAAAATCAGCCCAAGTACCAAAGCTCGGCCTAATACTTGCGACTCGGACCGATATCCCCGACGCTAAACCACAGCATCTCACCAAAACGGGATGCTTCCCGACCCTCATCCTGCAATAATTGCCCAAACTTTAAATCAGCAGAGACCCATGACCCGATCTGAAGAACTTTTCGAGCGCGCCAAAAAAACCATCCCTGGCGGCGTGAACTCACCTGTGCGTGCCTTTAAGGCTGTCGGCGGTACCCCTCGCTTTATGGAGCGCTCGGACGGGGCGTATATCTTTGACGCTGACGGCAAGAAGTACATCGACTATGTCTTGTCCTGGGGTCCGATGATCATGGGGCACAACCACCCGGAAGTGCGTGAAGCCGTCATTAAAGCCGCGGAACACGGCTTGAGTTTTGGCTGTCCTACCGAGATTGAGTGCGAAGTCGCAGAGCTGATTTGCAGCTACGTTCCTAGCGTGGAACTACTGCGCATGTGCAACTCGGGTACTGAAGCCACGATGAGTGCCATCCGACTGGCTCGGGGCGCAACCGGACGGGACAAGATCATCAAATTTGAGGGCTGCTATCACGGCCACTCAGACTCACTGCTCATCAAAGCGGGCTCCGGCGCACTGACCTTCGGTGTGCCCAGTTCACCGGGTGTGCCCGATGTGTTGGCTCAGCACACCGTGACGCTACCGTTCAACGATGCAGCCGCATTAGAGAAAGCGTTC
>CBFHHJ010000087.1:0-6102 GCA_965655505.1 Luminiphilus sp. | reverse complement strand
CTCGACGCCCTCATCTTCATCTTCATCTTCATCTTCATCTTCATCTTCATCTTCGTCGTCATCATCGCCCTCTTCGTCTTCGTCGCCCTCTTCGAGCTCAAGTTCCTCTAGTAGCTCAGGTGCTTCGGGCAGTAGCAGCAGTTCAGGAGGCTTCCCATCACCGTCCGCGAGCAGCCAAGGCAGCCCATCAGACAGCAGCGGTACCGACAGTAGCAGCAGTACCTCCAGTGGTAGTGAGAGTGGCGCAGGCGGCGAACCCACAATGTCTGATGCTGGTGGCGGTGCGGGGACAGAGGGCGCTGGCTCGGAAGGCGAAGGCGCAGAACCGGGATTTGGTGAAGGAACCGAGGGGGAAGGCAGCGAAGCGCTACCCGACATGCGCGATGACCTCCCCACAATGAACGAAAGCTATGGCGCTCAAGAGGGAACTCAAACGGGCAGCCAAGGTGATGGCCAAGAAGGCGCTGAGGGAAGCAGTGGCGAATCCGAAGGGGCCGGACAAGGTAACCCCGGCGGCGCTATGGGCGGCCAGAGCCAGGGTAGCGGGCAACTACCGGGACAGTCGACAGCTCAATCAGGCGGAATGGGCGACGGTACCGGCCAGAGCGGCCAGACAGGTGCGCAAGGTATGCCATCGGGCAGCGCCACAGCCGGACAGCCCGGTGCAGTGGGAACACGCGCCCCGGGTGGACTCATGGGCGAAGGTATGGGTGGCATAAATGGAACGCTTACCCCCGCCGAGCAGGTTGCTATCCTCGACGGTCAGTTGGAGCAAAGCACCAGCGACTTCGACACCCTCATTTTGGAAGAGCAAGCCCGCCAACGTGAAATGGATCGCGAACGGGCCGAGCGCACACAGCGTGAGCAGCCCGAGCCAGCAGGACCCGGCACCGGCGGTCGCAGCCCCTATGAAGATAACGTAGCAGTGACCGGTGAATCGTCAGCCCAGGGCGGCGGAGGCGGTATGGGTGGCGCAACGCGCGGCGGCGGTGGCGCCCCCGAAAACCCCGCCATTTACAAACCACCCGGTGACATTCCTCAGGGTGACGACGATGATGTGGTTGCCCGACAGCTTCGGGAAGCCGCGATGCGAGAACCCGATCCGGAAGTCCGTGAACGACTATGGAATGAATACCGTAAGTACAAAGGCCTAGAGATCCCCGAAGCATGACAACAACGCTATCGCCAATTCGTCTCGTTATCGCGCTCACCTGTGCCGTTTTAGCGGCGGGCTGCGTCAATCAGACTGTTAAAAGTTCCTCGGTACCGGCCCTTGAGCGCCCTAGCAATGTGGTAAACGACGACGAGGTTTTGGACGTGGGTGTCGCCATTCTCGATCCGGGCCTCGGCGAACTCACTGAAGAGCAACCGATCTATCCCGAGGTGCGCAAAGCGGAATCCACGTTCATTGCAAATGAGCTCACCAAAACCCTGCAAGACGTCGGGGCGTGGGGCGCAGTTCGCGTTGTTCCGGATGGCGACCAGTTCACAGATCTCTTGGTAACCGGAGAGATCCTGCACAGCGACGGCGAGACGCTCGAACTCGCCGTGCGCGTAACCGATGCACGGGGAAAACTCTGGATCGACAAATCGTATACCGCAGTGACTAGCCGCTATGCCTATGACAGCCGGGGTAGCACTAGGGATCCGTTTTTGATGATCTATCGGGCCATTGCCAACGATATGCTGTTGGTTTTCGACTCCCTTCCTCGCAAGGACCGGGTTGCGATTCGACAGGTCGCCGAACTGCGCTTTGCCAAAACATTTGCCGAGGATGCCTTTAGCGATTACCTCACCCTGGATGAGAAAGGCATCTACCACATGCAGCGATTGCCGGCTGAGAACGACCCGATGTTAGAGCGGGTGCGCAACCTCCGTCAGCGAAACTACGTCTTTGTCGATACGCTCCAGGGCTACTACACCGGGTTTTCCGAAGAGATGTACAACCCCTATCAAGAGTGGCGCAAGCTGAGCTATGAGGAAGTCGTCGCCCAACGGGAACTGGAAAATCAGGCCACAACCCAAATGATTGCCGGTGCTGCTGCAATTGTGGCAGGCGTCGCGGCTTCAACCTCAGGCAATGAATACGGCAACGTGGCTGGCATTGTCAGTATGGGTGCCGGTGGCTATCTGTTGAAAAGTGGATTGGAAAAACGCGCGGAAGCGAGCATCCACAGCCTTGCACTTGAGGAACTCGGTCAATCCCTCGAGGCCGAAGTCACACCCCGGGTCATCGAGCTCGAGGACCGAACAGTGCGGCTCTCGGGCAACGTTCAGGACCAGTATGGGCAATGGCAGGAACTAATGGCTGATATCTATGCGGCTGAAATCGGCGCGCTTGTGTCCGACGTCGATAGCACTTCTGATCTCAACGACTAACGCATACTGGGTATCGCGAGTCGATTGAATGGCTGTACTCCAAACTACGACCGGGTCGCAGAAAAATCTCCGGGCTCAGCTTGTCACAGTGGGCCGACCCTCGGGGACCCTGCAGGGCAGCCACATCGCCGCTGGCGATTACCAGTTAAACGTATTCATCGATTCAGCAGGCCCGGCAAATAGACCCCGTTATAAGCGGAATACAATGTGAGCGATCCAACCGAACAACCCTTACAACCCGCAGCGTTTAGCCCTCGGGCTCCAGCTGGCGAGCACTTAGGCGCGGGTGACAGTACCGGCACGGGAAATGGCAAGCGCCCGGCGTGGTTGATACCTGGAATCGCTGTTGCTGTGGTCGCCGTGTTACTGGTTTTCATCGGGTTGCCGATGTTAGTGGCGGACAAACCGAACGGCACCTCGGTCAGCGCTCAAACCAAAGAGGGCGGCCAAACCTCAGGAAACAGTAGCGAACAGACCGCCGGAGGCGCGCAAAGCAGCCCTTCTGCACCCGACAGCAGTCCCTTCGCGGATGCCCAGCGCCAGAAGCAACGCCGGGCCGCACAGGAAGCGCTGCAACCCGTGCTTGAACTTCAGGAAATTCTGACAGAACTCAACGTTACCCAATGGGCTGACGAGGAGTACGCCGCGGCCCTCGTGTTCGCAGAAACCGGCGATGTGGCGTATCGCGAGGGAGATTTCGTGGCGGCAGCGACCGCCTATCAAGATGCCGGAGAGGCGTTAGTTGCGCTGGAGGCAACCCTTCCTGAGCGCACCCAACAGGCGATTGATGGGATTACCGCAGCCGTGGAAGCGGGTGATGAGCCTGAAGCCCAACAGCTGTTAGACCTCCTCAAAACGGTGTCACCAGGCAACACAGCGATAGCAACGCTGCAGCAGCGTATCACTGCGATGCCAGCGGTGGCGGCCGCACTGGAAACCGCGGCGCAGGCCGCAAGCGAAAAAAATTACGCACGCGCTATCGAAGGTGCCGAGGCGGCGATCGAAGCGGACCCAGACCATGTGCGCAGCCAGGAAGCCCTAGCGCGTTATCGACAGCTGGATGCCGATCAGCGCTTTCGCAAGGCGATGAGCGAGGGCTATTTCGATCTTGAGGAAGGACGCTTTGACTCGGCAGAAACCGCATTCAAGCGCGCCGCGACGATCCGCCGGGAAGCACCGGAACCGCAGGCTGCCCTCGGTGAGCTTGCTGCAGCACGCACTGCCGACACCCTAAGAAGGCTGCAGGAGACCGGCATCGAGCAGGAACAGCAAGAAGCATGGCAGGAGGCAGTGGCCACCTATCAACGAGCTCTCGACATCGATAGCTCCCTGACATTTGCTCAGCAGGGAATGGCGCGAGTGACGCCACGGGCCACCCTCGAAGAGGATATCCAGCGTGTTTTAGATGAGCCCGAGCGACTGGTTGACTCGAGCGCCTTGCGCACAGCGGAGGGGACCCTCGTCGCAGCCCGCGAAATACCGAGCGCGGGACCCGTGTTGAGCAAACAGGTCGATGAATTGGCAGCGATTATCCGCTATGCAAAAACCCCGGTGGAGGTGGCGATCTCCTCCGACGGGGTGACTGACGTCACGGTCTTGCGCGTCAAACGACTGGGCGCATTCAGCAATTCAACGGTGACCCTGCGACCCGGCAAATACACAGCGTTGGGCGTGCGCACGGGCTTTAGGGACGTGCGGATCGACTTTGACGTAAAACCCGGTGAGGCAGTCTCCGTCGATGTACGCTGCCTGGAGTCCATATGAGCCGCGATGACGACCCCATAAAGAGCGACAGCAGTACTGCGGAGCAGCCCATCGCTGCAGCGGGTTTCACCCCAGGTGGTCTTTCCGGTGCAGGGAAAGGGTCAGGGCCAGGCGGCGACGATACGCTCACCGCAGCAACCTTTCAGCCCCTAAGTGCCGCAGATTCCGCCACTCGCAGCATCCCCTGGCTCTGGTTTGGCATCGGTGCGGCCGGGTTTATGGTCTTGCTCTGTCTGTTTTTCCTGCTCACTGCGCGTTCATTGGACGTTTCAGTTGAGGTCGTCGGTGAGCCCGAGGTCACTATTGATGGCCTCGCCATCCCCATTGGCAACCGCTATTTGATCCGCCCCGGCGAGTATTCGGTGACCGTTATTGCCGCGGGCTATGAGGATTGGCAAGGAACCGTGATGGTTACCGACGCGGACAGCCAACAATTTGCTATCACTCCGGCGATACTGCCAGGCAGAGTCACCTTCGAAACCACCCCCCCTGAAGCCACGGTGCTGCTTGACGAAACCGTCATCGGCACCACACCGTTGACCGAACAAACCATCGCGGCCGGCTCCTACGTCCTAATGGTTCAGGCGTCGCGCTATCAACCCCATGAGCAGCCTGTCGACATTACCGGACGCGGAGTTGAGCAAACCTTCACCATCGAATTGGCGCCAGATTGGGCTGATGTGCTCGTCAACAGCACCCCCGCTGCCGAACTACTGGTGGACGGCGAGCCTGCTGGTACCAGTGGTAGCGTTATCGAGGTTTTATCGGGAGACCGCGTGCTGACCTTGCGCGCCGCGGGCTACCAAGACACAACCATTGACCTCGAAGTGATTGCCGGGGTCGCGCAAGACCTGGGCAGCTTCGCGCTGACTCCCGCAGATGGAGTGTTGAATCTAGCCTCTGATCCCTCAGGTGCCAACGTGACGATCGATGGCGAGTTTGCCGGTCGCACCCCCTTGACCGTGTCACTGACACCCGGTGAGGGCCACATTCTCTCCCTGTCGAAAGCGGGATATTCGCGCAAAAGCCTGCGCCTCGCTCTCGACAAAGGAACTGAAACGGAACGCAAGGTTATTCTGGCGCCACTATTAGGTGACATTCAATTTGATATCGCCCCCGCCGACGCGGAACTGGTCATCAACGGTAAATCGGTGGGAAACGGTAGCCAGCTTGTTTCGCTGCCCTCGGTCGAGCATCGAATCGAGGTCCGACTGCCGGGCTATGCCCCCCAGCGTATGCGCGTGGTACCCCGCCCCGGCCTCAAGCAACGGGTGAACATTGCGCTGTTAACCGAGAGCGAAGCCCGTAAAGCCGCCCTCACCCCCGAAGTCACCAGTGCATTGGGACAAACACTGCTGCTGATTGACCCGGTCGCAGAGCCCATGAATGAGTTTTCGATGGGCGCTTCGCGCCGAGAGCCCGGTCGGCGCTCTAACGAAGTTGTGCATTCAGTATTGCTGGATCGGGCGTTTTACATCGCCACCACCGAAACCACTAACGCTCAGTTCCGGCAGTTCCTTGAGTCCCACGACAGCGGCCAGATAGAGGGCAACAGCCTTAACCGCGAGCATCAACCGGCGGTTGGCATCAGTTGGCAGCAGGCAGCTCGATTCTGTAACTGGCTCAGTGCGCGGGAGGGGCTTCCGCCTTTCTATCGAGAAAATCAGGGAATCGTTAACGGCTTCAACCCCTCGAGTACCGGCTACCGATTGCCCTCCGAGGCCGAGTGGTCGTTTGTCGCGCGGGTGGACGGCGAGCAGTACCGACGCTTCGATTGGGGCGATGAGTTCCCGCCGAGCAAGGCGGTGGTTAACGTGGCCGATAACACCTCGGCACTGGTAACCGGTCGAATTCTCAACGGTTACGCGGATGGCCATATTGTTTCGGCACCGGTGGGGACGTTCCCCGCCAATCACCGAGGCATCTTTGATATGGGCGGTAACGTGGCCGAGTGGATTC
>CBFHHJ010000086.1:0-6219 GCA_965655505.1 Luminiphilus sp. | reverse complement strand
GGGAACTTTTTGAGCGCGGTGATGCGGTAGCGGTACTGCCCTGGGATCCGGTTAAGGATGAGATTGTATTCGTTGAGCAGTTTCGAGTCGGTGCGATACGCGATGCTGACAGCCCATGGATGCTCGAATTAGTCGCCGGGATCGTTGAGCAAGGCGAGGATGATGAAGCAGTTGTGCATCGCGAGGCGCGGGAGGAGGCGGGCTGCACCCTGGATCGACTAGAGCCAATCGCCAGTTTTTATCCAAGTGCCGGTGCCTGCTCAGAGCAGATTCGGTTGTTTGTTGGCCGGGTAACCGACGCCGGAGTCGGTGAGGTGCACGGTCTTGATGAGGAGCAGGAGGACTTGCTGGTTCATGCCCTCAGCCGTGAGGCCGCGCTGCAGTTACTGGACGCCGGACAGATCAACAACGGGCACACACTTATTGCCCTGCAGTGGCTCGCGCGCCACGGTGAGAGATTGCGACAGCAATGGCTGAACTGACGCCGACAAATCCTGACCCCGCCGATGACGATGGGGTAAAGCGGCGGGGCTTGCTCCACTCCAGTGTCTTGGTGAGCGGTGCCACGATGACCTCCAGGGTCTTGGGGCTTGTTCGAGACGTTGTCCTCGCTGCGTTGGTGGGTGCCAACAGTAATGCCGATGCGTTCTTTGTGGCCTTTAAAATCCCTAACTTCCTTCGGCGCTTATTTGCTGAAGGTGCTTTCGCGCAAGCTTTTGTACCAGTACTGTCCGAGACCCGCGAGCACGGCGGTAAAGCAGCGGTCAAAGCCTTGGTTGATCGGGTTGCTGGGGTGTTGGGCGGTACGCTGTTCGTGCTCACCGCGATCACGATTATTGCGTCGCCTCTGGTGGCGACGGTCTTTGCCCCGGGTTTTACCCGCGACCCGGCAAAGCTCGCTTTAACGGCTGACCTTATCAAGATCACCTTCCCGTACTTGTTTCTTATTTCGATGACGGGGTTTGCGGGGGGCATATTGAACAGTTACGGGCGCTTTGGCGTGCCGGCATTTACCCCTGTTTTACTCAACCTTAGTTTGATCGCAGCGGCGATATTCCTCGCACCATTGATGGCAGAGCCCGTTTATGCGCTTGCCGTTGGCGTGCTGATTGCGGGGGCATTACAGCTGCTGTTCCAAATGCCAGC
Source organism: Luminiphilus sp. (assembly GCA_965655505.1). GTDB lineage: Bacteria > Pseudomonadota > Gammaproteobacteria > Pseudomonadales > Halieaceae > Luminiphilus. Next base: position 5,073 of record CBFHHJ010000086.1, on the reverse strand, counting down.
TTTGTATGGGCTGGAGCTGTTGCCGCGTCCTCGTTGGGACACCCAATACCAAGGAGTGCGTCGAATTTTGACGCTGATGGTGCCTGCACTGTTCGGTGTGTCGGTCAGTCAAATTAACCTGTTGCTGGATACCGTGCTCGCATCCCTGCTGCCTGCGGGGAGTGTTTCTTGGCTGTACTACTCCGATCGCCTTACTGAATTACCTTTGGGCGTTTTCGCGATTGCGATCGCGACCGTTATTTTGCCGGCGCTGTCATCACAGCGCGCCCGCGCAGATGCTGAGGGCGGTGGCGAAGCGTTCAGCGTCACCCTCAATTGGGCCCTTCGAACCGTGCTTTTGATTGCGCTCCCCGCGACGGCAGCACTGCTGTTACTCGCAGAGCCCATTCTGGTCACGCTCTTTCAGTACGGCGAGTTCTCGGCGCGAGACGTCCACATGGCAAGCTTTTCATTGCAGGCCTATACCTTAGGACTTACCGCCTTTATGTTGGTGAAGGTGCTAGCACCGGGGTTCTATGCTCGCCAGGACATGAAAACGCCGGTACGTATTGGCATCATCGCCATGGTGGCCAATATGGTGCTGAATCCTCTGTTCATTTTTCCGCTGATGTGGCGCTACGACTTGGGGCACGTGGGACTGGCGCTGGCGACCAGCGCATCGGCATTCATCAATGCTGCCCTGCTATATCGGGGTTTGCGCCGAGACAATACGCTAAGCCCTGATGGCGGGTGGCGCGTCTTTGGGCTTCGCACCGGATGTGCCGTTCTGGCGATGGCCGCAATGCTCTACTGGGTGACACCCGATCTCCAGTGGTGGCTCGAACAATCACCCTGGCTACGGGCCCAAACAATGGCTTCGATCGTCGCCCTCGGGGGGCTTGTCTACATTGGGGTTTTGTTGGCTGGGGGGCAGCGTGTCCGCCATCTTCGGGGCCCAGCCTGATTCAATCTCGGGCGATTAGCGTATTCCTGACAAATTAACCGTCAGGTCGCTGCTGATACAGCGCCAGTTCGGGCGGTTTTCTATATACTTCAAGGTTTATTGGCGAACCCGATACCGATTCCATGGAGCTAATCCGCGGCTTGCATAATTTGCGTCCGGAGCACCGCGGCTGTGCGCTGACCGTGGGTGCCTTCGATGGCATCCATCGTGGCCATCAGTCGGTATTGGCGCACCTGCGAGCGCGTGCGGCAGAGCGCAGCCTGCCATCGGCGGTCATTGTCTTTGAGCCGCTTCCTCGAGAGTATTTCCGGCCATTGGAAGCGCCGCCGCGAATCACCAACTTCAGGGAGCGCTTACAGGCCCTCGCTGGGACCGGCATTGATCGCGTGCTGGTACTCAAATTCGACGCGGCCTTGCGCAGTATGTCCGCTGATGAGTTTATCAGTGAGGTGTTTGTAAACGGTCTCGGTGGTGAGTATGTGGCGCTGGGAGACGATTTTCGCTTCGGTAATCGCCGAGAGGGCGATTACGAATACGCCCGCGCCGCGTCTAAGCGGTACGGGTATGAGGTGCAGCAAACCGCAACGTTTGAACTGGATGGGGAGCGTGTCAGTAGCACACGAGTGCGTGAAGTACTCGCAAACGCCGATTTTGAGACCGCTGAGCGTCTGCTGGGTAGGCCATTTACGCTCACGGGGCGCGTCGAGTACGGGCGACAATTGGGGCGCGAGTTGGGGGCGCCCACGGCGAATATTCGACTCAATCGGTTAAAGAGCCCGCTTTCCGGAGTTTACGCGGTCCGCGTTGATGGGGCCGGTTTGGATGGCGCTCACGGGGTGGCTAATGTCGGCACCCGCCCAACGATCGGCGACAGTTTAAAGGCTAACCTAGAAGTCCATTTGCTCGACCGCTCAGTAGATTTATACGGCAAGCGTTTGACTGTGCGTTTTGCGCACAAGCTGCGAGACGAGAAAAAATATGATTCCCTCGAAGACCTGAAAGCAGGTATTGGGGCCGATATCGACAACGCCCGCCAATGGTTGGCGGATCATCCAGAGAGCTGAAAGCGACATAGACGATGAGTGACTACAAGCACACCCTCAACCTGCCCAGTACGGGATTCCCGATGAAGGCCAACCTGGCCCAACGGGAGCCGGCGCGTATAAAACAGTGGCAGGCGATGGGGCTGTACGAAAAGCTCCGTGAGGTGGGTGAGGGTAGACCCAAGTTCATCCTTCATGACGGGCCGCCCTATGCAAACGGTGATTTGCACGTCGGCCACGCCGTTAACAAAATCCTCAAAGACATGATTATCAAAGCCCGCACGCTGTCGGGGTTTGATGCGCCCTATGTACCCGGCTGGGACTGCCACGGACTTCCTATCGAGCTTAATGTCGAGAAGAAGGTGGGCAAGCCGGGTCACAAAGTGAGTGCAGGCGAATTTCGGCAGAAATGCCGGGACTATGCGCGGGGTCAAGTCGACAAGCAGCGCGACGATTTTGTGCGTATGGGTGTTATCGGCGACTGGGATAACCCGTACCTCACGATGGATTTTAAGTTTGAGGCAGAAATTGTCCGAACACTCGGTCGCATTATCGACAATGGTCACGTTCACAAGGGCTTTAAGCCCGTGCACTGGTGTCTGGATTGCGCATCGGCCCTTGCTGAAGCCGAAGTCGAGTATCAGGACAAAGTATCCTCGGCGGTGGACGTTGCGTTTACGGTAACTGCCCCTGAGGAATTTTTAGGGGCCTTTAATACAGACTGGCGAGGCCCGGTATCTGTTGCTATCTGGACAACAACACCCTGGACGCTTGCAGCCAACCGCGGCGTTAGTATCAGTGCTGATTTGACGTATGTCCTGCTGGCAGCCGGTGATAGTGCTGTGGTCGTTGCGGAAGCGCTTGCCGAGCAGTGTGCGTCTCGCTACGGCTTTGACGAACTCAACGTCCTCGGGCGGGTCTCGGGTGCCGCATTGGAGGGTTTCACTCTTTGCCACCCCTTTGCTGATCTCACAGTGCCGCTGATGCTCGGTGATCATGTGACCACCGATGCGGGCACCGGTTGCGTCCACACGGCCCCAGCTCACGGTCTCGAAGACTTTGAGATGGGCAAAAAGTACGACCTTGAGGTGTACAACCCCGTGGGCGGCAACGGCGTGTACTTACCGGGCACCCCCATTTTTGAAGGACAACACATCTTTAAGGCAAACGACGGGATAATTGCTGAACTGCAGGCGCGCGGGATTCTGTTATGTCATCAGCCTTACGAGCATTCCTATCCCCACTGCTGGCGTCATAAAACGCCGATCATCTTCCGTGCCACTCCGCAGTGGTTTATTGGGATGCATGAAAACGGCTTGCTCGACGGTGCCAAGGCCGCTGTCGAGGCAGTGCAATGGGTACCGGACTGGGGTCGCGCACGGATTGACAGCATGTTGGCGGAGCGACCAGATTGGTGTGTCTCCCGACAGCGGACCTGGGGCGTCCCCATTACGTTGTTTGCTCACAAAGTGACCGGTGAACTGCACCCCAATACATCGGCGCTAATTGAACAGGTCGCCGCGCGCATCGAGTCCGAGGGGATCGATGCCTGGTTTGATCTTGATGCGAGCGAATTACTCGGTGCTGACAGCGAGCTTTATGACAAGGTGACCGATACGTTAGATGTTTGGTTTGACTCGGGAGTGACCCACGCCTGTGTGCTGCGAGCCCGCGATGGCCTACGAAGCCCGGCAGATCTCTATCTCGAAGGCTCGGATCAGCATCGCGGTTGGTTCCAGTCATCGCTACTCACCGGTATCGGGGCATTTGGTGAGTCCCCCTATAAAACGGTACTAACCCACGGGTTTACCGTTGATGGGGACGGACGCAAGATGTCCAAGTCATTGGGCAACATCATCCCCGCGAAGAAAGCGATGAATGATCTCGGCGCAGATATCCTGCGCCTCTGGGTGGCCTCTGCGGATTATCGCGGGGATCTTGCTGCCTCGGACGAAATCTTCAAGCGCACCGGCGATGCGTATCGGCGCATCCGCAATACCGCACGGTTCTTGCTCGCCAACCTCGCTGGCTTTGAGCCCGACGAGCACCTGCTGCCCACCGCAGCCTTATTGCCATTAGATCGCTGGATTTGCGCCCGCGCCGCGTCGCTGCAGAGCGAGTTGATCGGCGCCTACGATCAATATCAGTTCCACCAGATTTTCCACAAAGTGCATAATTTCTGCGGCGCAGAGTTGGGCGGGTTCTATCTGGACATCATTAAAGATCGCCAGTACACAACACCCGAAGATTCCCTTGCTCGCCGCTCCGCCCAAACCGCGTTGTATCACCTTGCCGAAGCTCTTGTTCGCTGGATTGCGCCCGTATTGAGTTTTACCGCCGAGGAAATCTGGGAAAACCTGCCCGGCGAGCGTGCTGAATCAGTACTTCTTAGTGAGTGGTACACAGCGCTACCCGATGACGCAGGTGCGGGCGACATGGATGATGGCTTCTGGAGTCAGATGCTCGACGTCCGCCAGACGGTCAATAAAGCCCTTGAAGCCAGCCGGGCAGCCGGCAACGTAAAAGGTTCCCTCGATGCGAGCGTGATCTTGTATGCGGCAGATGACCTTGCTGCCACGTTGACGACCTTGGGTGACGAGTTGCGCTTTGTCTTAATCACTTCCGAAGCCACGGTAAGTGCCCTGACCGATGCCCCCGATGACGCCTTTACAGGTGACTTAGATGGCTTGAAGGTCAGCGTCACTGCCGCCACTGCAGAGAAGTGCGAGCGCTGCTGGCACCGTCGGGAGGATGTTGGTGAGAGCGCAGCGCATCCGACACTGTGTGGACGATGCATTACTAATATCGAAGGTGATGGTGAGATCCGCCACTATGCCTGAGGGTTTGGGAGCCAGCGGCTCGGGCTTTGTCTCCCGTCGGGCGCTGACCGGATATGCCATTGCTGTTGTGATAGTGGCGCTCGATCAGTGGACCAAACACTGGGCCACAGGAGCACTTGAGTATCGGCAGCCCGTCGAAATGACAAGCTGGTTCAATCTAATGCTTGCGCACAACACCGGCGCTGCCTTTAGTTTTCTGGCTGATGCCGGGGGATGGCAGCGTTGGTTCTTTACCGCCGTCGCCGGA
>CBFHHJ010000085.1:2896-6396 GCA_965655505.1 Luminiphilus sp. | reverse complement strand
TCGGATATGAGTCAAAAAAGTGCTGGCGAACCGATTGAAAACGAGGCTGACAACGGTCTTAAAAACGATCGCGGCACCATTGCGATGGCGCGGACCATGGATCCGCACTCGGCAACAGCGCAGTTCTTTATCAACGTACGGGACAACGACTTCTTAAATCACACCGGCAAGAACATGCAGGGCTGGGGCTACACCGTCTTCGGTAAGCTTGTCGACGGGGAGTCGGTGCTCGATAAAATTCGCGTTGTTGAAACGGGCAACAAAGCAGGCCATCAAGACGTGCCCAAAGAGCCGATCGTGATCGAGTCGGTCACCATCGTCGAGGAGTAAGCCTGTTGGGCGCAACGCTGTTCATCAGTGACCTGCACCTGAGTGAGGAAACGCCAGCGATTGAAGCTGGCTTTTTTGCTTTCTTAGAGCGGGAAAAAGATGCCGAGGCACTGTACATCCTCGGTGACTTCTTTGAATTCTGGGTCGGTGATGACGACGACTCGGACCAAATTCAGCGCATCAAAGGCGCTTTGCGCGCCTGTTCAGAACGTGGGACACGCCTGTATTTAGTGAGGGGCAATCGAGACCTTGCACTCGGGGAAGAATTTGCCGCGAGCGTGGGCGCAACATTGCTCGGCGACAGTACCGTCATTGACCTGTGCGGCGCGCCGACGCTGATAATGCACGGCGACACACTGTGCACTGATGACGTTGAATACCAGCAAATGCGGACGATTCTCCACGACCCAGTGTGGCAGGCAGACATGATGATGAAGCCGATCGAGGAGCGCCGCGCCTTTGCTCAGCAACTTCGACAGGTCAGCAAAGAAAAAGCGAGCAACAAGCCTGACAACATCATCGATGTCAACGGCGATACGGTCGACGCCGATATGGCTGAGGCTAGCGTCACACGCCTTATTCACGGCCATACCCACCGACCGAACAGGCACGCGGTTGCCCATGGGGAGCGCGTGGTTCTCGGCGACTGGACTGCAACACTGGGCTGGTGTGTACGAGCTGACAACAATCAAGTCGCCCTTGAATCCTTCGAACTGTAAAGAAATTTCCCGGGATCGCTAACACGCCAGCGGGCATCGGCGCTCAGGCTGCGTCGGCGGCCTCAGCGGTTGCAGATCGAGGAACACCGCTGTGAAACCGCAAGTTGTCGTCGGGGGTCAGGATCAGTTCAGCCTCGCGCTCTTTAAAGGCTTGCAGACGATCATCAATGTCATCCTCACAGCCCGCTGCCCAAGCAGCACTCCTAGCAAGACCTAAATAATCCATAAAATGTCGGGATTCACTGCGCAGCAGCGAGGTGTAAAAGCCACCGAGTTCCTCGTCTAGTAGTGGCACGAGCGCGGCAAAACGCTCACAAGAGCGGGCCTCAATCAGCGCACCCACCAACAAGGTATCAATGAGCTTGAAGGGTTCTTGTGCTCGAATGAGCCCACGTAATCCTGCGGCGTAGCGCGACGCGGTCACCGGTTGATATTCAATACCCCGCCGCTCCATAATTTTTAATACCTGCTCAAAATGACGAAGCTCTTCCCGTGCAAGCCGCGACATAGCGTGCAGCACGTCGCTGTTCTCGGTGTAACGATGCATAAGGCTAAGAGCAGTCGCAGCCGCTTTTTTCTCGCAATTGGCGTGATCAATCAGCAGGGTTTCGAGGTCATTCACTGCCGCCGCCGCCCAGGTGGCGGGGGTTAAGCAGGGCAGGAACGCGCAGACGGGTGCAAGGTCAACTGTTTTACTCATCAGCAAAGTATCTCATGGGTTGATTCGCGCTGAGGCTATGTAGCGCCAAACAAATCGGGCGTAGCCAGATAGCGCTCGTAATGGGCAACCGACAACTCCCAGTGGGCCTTGTCTACCTGCTCTCGTAGTTCCAGCAAGGTATGTTGCCGGTAGTCGAGATGGACTGAAAAGCCATATTTGTTCGGATCGCTGATCTGCCCGGCCCCCGCCTTTAAGAGGACAAACAGCCAGCAATATTCATCGTGCAACGGGTTAAATCTCACCTGCTGGACATCCAATTGCCACCTCAACAGGTTTGGATCGGTCACCACAAAGCGTTGCTGCATACAGGTGCTGAGAAACTCGGCCAAGCGTCGATCCACAGCCAGCTTTTCGGCTTCACTGTAACCATTCCAGTGTATGACTTCGTGACCGAAGCGCTTGCATCCGCGGCAGACTGCATCACCAATACCGGTAGAGCACACACCGATGCATGGCGTACGCACTCGCGGCACCTGATTTCTCTGGCCTATAGGTTTAGTCAGTGACATAGAAAAAGTGTAGGTTATGCACGGCTTGAATGCACGGCATCAGCATCAAGTGGATGTCAGAAAAGCCGGACGCAGGCTATACTTAGACAGTTACTGTACACCGTCCGATCCCGACGTCGTTTTCGGCACGCCCCAGACGGCCTCGGCCGCGCTGCACCGCCAGATTCGGGTTCGCGACAACACTCAAAAGCCAAGGAGTTCTATCGTGCTTGAAGCCTATCGCGAACATGTCGCTGAACGCGCCCAACATAACATTCCACCCAAGCCGCTCAATGCCGAGCAGGTCGCGGGCTTAATTGAGCTTCTCAAAGCTCCGCCGGCTGGGGAAGAAGCGTTTCTGCTCGATCTCATTAGCAACCGCGTGCCCCCGGGCGTTGATGAAGCCGCCTATGTGAAAGCGGGCTTTCTGTCAGCCATCGCCAAGGGCGACACCGACTGCTCGCTCATTAGCCCTGCAGCTGCGATAGAGCTCTTGGGCAATATGCATGGGGGTTACAACATTGAGACCCTCGTAGCACTGATTGATGACCCAGAGCTCGGTGAACTTGCAGCGGCGGAGCTAAAAACCACGCTACTGATGTTCGATGCGTTCCACGACGTTGAAGAATTGGCCAAAAATGGATCGGTAAACGCCAAAGCCGTTATGGAAAGCTGGGCTGCAGGGGAATGGTTTACGAGCCGCGACCCCGTCGCTGAATCCACCAAGATGGTGGTTTACAAGGTGACGGGCGAGACCAATACCGACGACCTCTCCCCTGCCCCCGACGCTTGGTCGCGACCCGACATCCCGTTACATGCACTCGCCATGTACAAAATGGCCCGCGAGGGAATAACCCCCGACGATCCGGGCAATGTGGGACCCATGAAGCAAATCGCAGATATTCAATCACGGGATTTGCCCGTTGCTTTTGTCGGCGACGTCGTGGGCACCGGTTCCTCGCGAAAATCAGCCACCAATTCCGTACTGTGGTTCTTTGGCGACGATATGCCAGGAGTGCCCAACAAGCGTTCTGGCGGGGTTTGTATTGGCAACAAGGTAGCGCCAATTTTCTATAACACGATGGAGGATGCCGGAGCGCTCGTTTTTGAAGCGCCCGTGGATGACCTCCATATGGGTGACGTTATTGAAATTCGACCCTATGACGGCAAGATTCTGAATGAAGCCGGTGAAACCCTGTCGGAGTTTGAACTCAAGTCCGACGTGCTTCTCGATGTAGTGCG
>CBFHHJ010000085.1:0-2886 GCA_965655505.1 Luminiphilus sp. | reverse complement strand
TGGAGGGTGTTCGCCCAGGCACTTACTGCGAGCCGCGCATGACGACTGTGGGCTCACAAGACACAACCGGACCCATGACTCGCGATGAGCTGAAAGACCTGGCCTGTTTGGGCTTCTCCGCCGATCTCACGATGCAGTCTTTCTGCCACACCGCTGCGTATCCGAAGCCCGTTGATATCGATACTCAGCACACCCTGCCCGACTTCATCATGACCCGTGGCGGCGTATCACTGCGTCCCGGTGATGGCATCATCCACAGCTGGTTAAATCGCATGTTGTTGCCCGACACCGTCGGTACCGGCGGCGATTCTCACACGCGCTTCCCGATGGGGATCTCTTTCCCCGCAGGCTCAGGTCTAGTCGCATTCGCGGCCGCGACCGGTGTAATGCCGCTAGACATGCCCGAATCGGTGCTTGTCCGTTTCAAAGGGGAAATGCAGCCTGGCATCACGTTACGAGATCTGGTTCACGCAATTCCTTACGCAGCGATTCAGGAAGGGCTGCTGACAGTCGAGAAGAAAGGCAAGAAAAACATTTTCTCGGGCCGCATTCTGGAGATCGAAGGCCTCGACGACCTCACGGTAGAGCAAGCCTTTGAACTGTCTGATGCCTCTGCCGAGCGTTCAGCGGCTGGCTGCACGATTAAGCTCACAGAAGACACTATCGCTGAGTATCTGCGGTCGAATATCGTACTGCTGCGTTCGATGATTGGCGAAGGCTATGGCGACACTCGAACATTGGAGCGTCGCGCGCGAAAGATGGAGGAGTGGCTCGCCAACCCTGAACTGATGTCCGCCGATGACGATGCCGAGTACGCCGCGGTCCTCGAAATTGACCTAAATGAACTCAACGAGCCTGTCGTTTGCGCTCCGAACGATCCCGACGATGCCCGCCTACTCTCACAAGTAGCTGGCGACGGCGTTGATGAGGTGTTTATTGGTAGCTGTATGACTAACATCGGGCACTTCCGTGCAGCGGGCAAGCTGCTTGAAGCCCACGGTCAACCGGTCAGCACCAAGATGTGGATTTGCCCGCCCACCCGGATGGATGAGCATCTACTGATGGAAGAAGGTTATTACTCCATCTTCGGTAAGGCAGGAGCGCGCACGGAAATGCCGGGTTGTTCTTTGTGTATGGGTAATCAGGCGCGAGTGGCACCTAAATCAACCGTGCTATCCACCTCTACCCGAAACTTCCCCAACCGCCTCGGTGATGGTGCCAACGTGTATCTCACTTCCGCTGAACTGGCCGCCGTCGGCGCCCTACTCGGCAAGCTGCCAACACCAGAGGAATACTTAGAGTTTGCGGGCAAGTTGAACGCCATGTCCGATGAAATCTATCGATACATGAATTTCGATCAGATCGTTGAGTTCCAGAAGCTTGCGGAAGATGGCAAGCGCATTGCTGCGACGGTCATCGATCAGGTCGCTTGATACATCACGGGTAAGGCAACGTTGGTCCTCAGCCAACGTTGCCATTCAAAAAAGGGCGCCTTAGGCGCCCTTTTTTATTCCCATTAAATTCCGGTTTATTGCGTTTGCTAATCGACTTTAGGCATTTTTGGGCTTTACTGCGGCGGCGCGTGAGGTGGACTTTTTAGTTGTCGCTTTCTTAGCGGATACTGTTTTTTGTGCAGCTTTCTTCGGGGCTCTCTTCGGAGCTGCCTTCTTAGCCTGTGGGCTTGTCACATCAGCCTTTTCTGACACTGTCTTGCCCGGCGTGCGCTTGCCCGACTTAGCGGCACTGGATTTCGGTGCCGCCTTCGCGCGTTTAGCCGCCTTATCGCCACGAATACCCGCCACGGTCTCGAGTTCTTGCAGGGACTCTTCAAGGTAATCGATCAGTCGTTGGGCCTGGGGAACACTACGTCGGCAAGCTGTGATACCAAAATCCAAATTCTTGAAGTAACTCACCAAGGTAATATTCACCGCGAAGCCATCAAGCACGATCGACGCAGGGTAGTAACCCGTCATCGGTGCCCCATTCCAGTACATCTGCTCCCGCGGGCCAGGGACATTGGAGATGGTAGTGCTGATCGGGGGTAACTTATGGGTGAGCTTCAGCGTACTCAGAATAAATGATTGTGACTGCATGAGTGCAAACAGCGCAGCGCCCTCGCCACTGCTCATACCGTCGTACAAGTCTTTGCCGTCCTGCATCGACATCCGTATTTTATGCAGCCTGCGCACAGGATCTTTTTCATTGGTCGCCAAATTGGCGAGAATGCCCGCGACCGCGTTGGATGACTGGGTATCGCCGGGCTTACGCAGGGAAATTGGCACCAAAGCTCGCAGAGGCTTGTCGGGAAGCTCTGCATGACGCTCAAGGTAACGGATTAGCGCACCCGAACAAGCGGTGAGCACTATGTCATTGAGCGTACATTCAAAGCGCGCCTTCAACGCCAAAAATCGATCAACCGCAAACGACTGTGCAACGAAACGGCGAGAACCGTCGATACGGGCATTCAGCGCCGAACGCGGTGTCACCGTCCAGGGCAGCAGAGTTTCCCGCACGCCTGCCCGCCCTACCGCCCGCAATTGCTTCCGGGTACGCCCGTAAAGATTACCCGCAATATCGAGCTGCGCTTTGAAGCGATCCATCACCGTCGGCGTTAAATCGATTTTCGGTTTTGCCGTCAGCCCGCTGTCTTTTAGAAAGGCGTAGTAACGCTCCTTCGCTTTCACGCTGAGCGGCGAGTGATCAAGTATCTCTTCGGGATCGGTGCTGAACATGCTGCGCACGAGCTGCACACCGCGCACCCCATCGATGACCGCATGGTGATATTTGCTGTAGAGGGCAAACTCGCGACGGTTTACGCCCTCAATGAGGTGAATCTCCCAAAGGGGTCGCGATCGATCAAGCAGCGTACCGTGCAGTCGCGAAACC
>CBFHHJ010000084.1:0-6424 GCA_965655505.1 Luminiphilus sp. | reverse complement strand
CGTGTTGAGGCCGAGAGCGAGTTGACCGAGGCGCGCCAGCGTGTGGCCGACAAGGAGCACGCGCTGCGTGGGCTTGAACAAGGCAAAGTGTCGGTAGAACACCGGCTACAACAGATTCATAGCGATATTGAGGCCGCCCGGTTGCAGCAGGCAGAGCGGCAAGTGCGCATTGAAAACCTCGAGTTGCAGCTGCGGGATCTCGACGCCGAGGCAGCTGCCGTGGTCGCTGCATTACCCGACGGCGCCAGTGAGCCGGAGTGGCAAGTAAAAATGGAGCGGGTGGCTGCCCGTATTAGTCGACTCGGCCCTATCAATCTTGCGGCGATCGACGAATGCGCTCGGGCGTCAGAGCGAAAGCACTATCTCGATGCGCAAAACGAAGATTTGGAGTCGGCGTTGTCTACGCTTGAGAACGCAATTCGAAAGATTGATAAAGAGACTCGCTCCCGATTCCAGGAAACTTTCGACCAGGTGAATGCCGGATTCTCGGAGCTGTTTCCGAAGGTCTTTGGCGGTGGTACGGCAAGTCTGGAGCTTACTGGCGACGATTTGCTAGATACCGGAGTGGCCATCATGGCGCGGCCGCCCGGCAAGAAGAACAGCACCATTCATCTGTTGTCAGGTGGCGAGAAGGCGATGACAGCAATCGCGCTGGTGTTCTCGATTTTCCAGCTCAACCCTGCGCCGTTCTGTATGCTCGACGAGGTCGATGCGCCGCTGGATGATGCCAATGTGGGTCGCTATGCGCGTATGGTGAAAGAGATGTCGGAACGCGTGCAATTCATCTTTATTACCCACAATAAGATAACCATGGAGGTCGCCGATCAGTTGATGGGTGTGACGATGCATGAGCCGGGCGTGTCCCGACTTGTCACTGTGGATATCGAAGAGGCCGCACAACTTGCGGCGAGCTGATGGATAGATCGGGATAACGGCGATGGAACTCACGATTCGCGATTGGATGGTTATCATTGGCGCAGGCTTGATCTTGGCTGTGCTGGTCGATGCGGGGCGTCGGGTTTTGAAAGAGCGACGGGCCGAGGTTCGTCTCAACGCCAAGATCAGTCGGGCCCGTGATGACGAGGAAGATGATGATTTCAATCTTCTGTCAGAGTTGCCGAGTGGGGGCGCGCGCATTGTTCAGCGCGAAGATCTGGCACCGGGGTTCGCTTCGGACAGTGCAATCACCTCACCTGGCCAAGAGTCGGACGACGACGGCCCATCCGAACTCGAAGACGACTCTTTTGCCGAATCCCAAACATTGTCCTCGCAGCCAACCGGCGACGATGTGTTCAGACAGGCAACTCCGAACGGCACTAATCCAGATTCTTCGGTAGACGACGCGTTCGATACCGCCGTTCACTTTAGTGGCGAGAGTATGGACGCGCCTTCGTTCTCAGCCCTTGATGACGACGACTTGCTAGACCAACCTCAGCCCCCCGCTGCCGAAAATCCCTCCGCGACTGTCAACGAGTCCGATGATGAGCGTGCTACACCTGACGCCGCCCTCGCGACCCTCGAAACCTTAGATTGGCTGGATCAACTCGATGTCCCCGAACCTGAAGTAGAGCCGGAAGCGAAACTGCCGCGAGGCATCGATCCTCATGTATTCGTTCTGCATGTTGTCTCTCGATCCGAGCAGGGTTTTTCCGGGGCCGATATATTGCACATATTGCTGGCCTGCGATCTCCGCTTTGGAGATATGGATTTTTTCCATCGACATGAACATCAGGCGGGGCGCGGCCCGATTCAATTCAGTGTCGCCAATATGATGAAGCCGGGGGTTTTCGATATCGATCAAATGAGCAGTATGTACACTCGTGGACTGATGTTCTTTGTCACCTTGCCAGGCCCTGAGGACATGCTAAAGGCTTTCGACTACATGTACGAAACGGCCAAAACTGTTTCCAGAAACCTTGGTGGTGACTTACTCGACGAAACTCGGAGCGCGGTGACTCGGCAGGGCATCGATCATATGCGCCAGCAAATACGTGAACTCGAGCGCCGCGTCGCGGAGCAGCGGAACCGCTGAGTCGACCATGACAGCTGCTGACGAAATCAAGTCGCTTCGAGAAAAACTACAGCGCTGGGGCGACGAGTACCACCAGAACGACGCCCCCAGTGTGCCCGACGCTGAATATGACCGCGCAATGGTGCGGCTTCGAACCCTTGAGGAAGCGTATCCAGCGTTAAAAACCGATGATTCTCCCACCCAGCGGGTGGGTGCTGCGCCGCTGGCGGGGTTTTCATCGGTTGAGCATCGATTACCAATGCTGTCACTCGACAACGCCTTTAGCGCCGAGGATCTCGCTGCGTTTGACAAGCGCGTGGGTGAACGTATCGGTGTAAGCCCCATTAGTTATTGTTGTGAGCCGAAGCTCGACGGTATCGCCGTTAGTATCATCTGGGAGGCAGGTACCTTGGTGCGCGCGGCCACACGTGGCGACGGTCGAACCGGCGAGGACATTACTCAGAACGTCCGCACAATTGACGTGATTCCACTGACTTTGCGAGGCGACGACTTCCCGGCATTATTGGAAGTGCGTGGTGAAATATTTATGCCGCGTGATGGCTTCGAGCGCCTTAACGCCCGAGCACGGGAGCAGGGTGACAAGGTATTTGTGAATCCCAGAAATGCCGCAGCAGGCAGTCTTCGGCAGCTCGACTCTCGCGTTACCGCGCGACGACCATTGGATTTTTGCGCTTATTCTCTAGGCTATACCGAAGGTTTTGATGACGCACCGGCGACCCACAGTGGTGTTATCGAGCAACTAGCCAAGTGGGGGCTCCCAACCTCTCAACTCGCGGCAGTGGTTTCGGGTGTCGAAGCGTGTGAGCAGTACTACCAACAACTCGCTGACAAGCGCGATGGGTTGCCGTTCGATATCGATGGCATCGTTTATAAAGTCGACGATCTCGCACACCAGGAGCGGCTGGGCTTTGTGTCGCGGGCACCGCGTTGGGCGATTGCGCGCAAGTTTCCGGCTCAGGAGGAGACGACAACGGTACTTGAGGTTGAGTTCCAAGTGGGTCGCACTGGCGCTATTACTCCCGTGGCTCGCTTGGAGCCTGTTTTCGTTGGCGGGGTCACCGTTAGCAATGCCACATTACACAATGCTGATGAAATCGAGCGTCTTGGGCTTCGTGTCGGTGATGCGGTCGTCATCCGACGTGCGGGGGATGTGATTCCCCAGGTGGTCGCGGTTCTCTCCGACCGCAGGCAGGCGGGTAGCGAGGCAATTATCTTTCCCAACCAATGTCCCGCTTGCGGGTCCGAGGTCGAGCGAGAGGCAGGGGAGGCGGTTTATCGCTGTGTTGGAGGATTGATATGCCCCGCGCAACGACGAGCTGCGCTGCGTCATTTCGTATCCCGCAAGGCCATGGACATTGATGGTCTCGGGGACAAGATTATCGAGCAGCTGATCGATCGAGAGTTGATAGCAGACATCAGTGACCTCTATGCGCTGGACGAAGAGACCCTCGAAGGCCTCGATCGGCTAGCGGAGAAGTCTGCGAGAAATGTGTTCCAAGCCATTGAAAAAAGTAAAACAACGACCTTTCCAAAGTTCGTCTTTGCCATCGGGATCCGGGAGGTGGGTGAAGCAACCGCACGCCAACTCGCCGAGCATTTTGAAACTCTGGAGGCGCTGAAGAACGCCAGCCGCGAGCAACTCGAAGAGGTCGATGATGTAGGTCCCGTTGTTGCTGGCCATATTCGCAGCTTTTTTGAGGAGCCGGCTAACTGCCGTACGATCGATCGCCTCGTTGAGCGGGGGGTCAATTGGCCGGCGCCGAAACCCCCAGTGGGTGATGCACCCTTATCAGGCGAAATTTGGGTGGTAACGGGCAAACTCGAGTCTCTTACCCGCGATGAAGCCGAATCGCAGCTTCGTGCCCTCGGTGCTAAAGTCGCCTCAAGTGTTAGCGGTAAAACCACCTGCGTGCTGGCGGGTCCAGGCGCTGGATCCAAGCTCAAAAAAGCCCAATCTCTGGAGGTGCCCGTGATTGATGAAGCCGAATTTTTGGTCCGCATGGCAGAAGCCCAATGAGCCGCTGGTTCCGTTTAGCCAATTTCAGCGCGGTCGCGGGTTTGCTGATTGCTGCGCTCGCGGGATGCACCACGTCGCCACCCTCTAACGTTGACGATGTCTGTGCGATCTTCGAAGAAAAATCGGGCTGGTATGAGGATGCGAAAAGTGCTCGGGCGCGCTGGGGTGTCCCTATTTCGGTAATGATGGCAGTTATGCATCAGGAGTCGACCTTTGAGGCGACTGCCAAGCCCCCGCGGAAAATGATCTGGGGTTTCATTCCTGGGCCTCGACCTTCAGATTCATACGGTTACTCACAAGCCCTGGAAGACACCTGGCGCCGGTATGAACGGGCTTCGGGCAACTATGGCGCAGACCGGGACGAGTTTGCCGATGCGATCGACTTTATCGGCTGGTATAACGATCTAAGCTATCGCA
Organism: Luminiphilus sp.; assembly: GCA_965655505.1. GTDB lineage: Bacteria > Pseudomonadota > Gammaproteobacteria > Pseudomonadales > Halieaceae > Luminiphilus. The sequence continues at coordinate 1,958 of CBFHHJ010000084.1, read as the reverse complement.
CCAATGGAATTCCCAAAGATGATGCATTCAGGCTTTATCTTGCCTATCACGAGGGTCACGGGGGTTACTCAAGAAAGACCTATCGCTCGAAACAGTGGTTGATCGACGTCGCCCGTAAAGTTGAGCGCCGGGCTCAGCGCTACAACACGCAGTTACAAGGCTGTGTGCAGGATTTAGAGGCCAAATCCTGGTGGGATTGGTGGTGATTGCGACGTTTGTCATCTCTCTGTCATCTTTTGTTCATTTAATTGGGGCTCCTTTCATAAGGTGGTACCAGTAGTTATGCCCAGCAGTAAGGTTCTGATTGTTGATGATGAGTTCGCGATTCGCGATATGTTGCGAATGGCGCTCGAAATTGCGGATTTCGATTGCCTCGAGGCGGAGAACATCCTCGATGCCCACCGATTGGTCGTTGATGAACGGCCCGACATCATTCTGCTCGACTGGATGCTGCCTGGCGGGAGTGGTCTCGAATTGTTGCGGCGCCTGAAACGCAATGACGTCACCCGTGATTTGCCAGTGATCATGCTCACCGCAAAGACTGCAGAAGACAATGTCATTCAGGGGTTGGAGATCGGCGCGGACGACTACGTCACCAAGCCTTTTGCGCCTAGAGCGTTAATCGCGCGCATTAAAGCGCAATTGCGACGAACGGCAGGGGGTGATCAAGGCGAAAGACTCCAAGTAAAAGAGCTCACCCTCGACATTGAAAGCCGTCGGATTTTTATCGCCAATCGACCGGTGGATATGGGCCCGACGGAATTTAATTTGCTGCAGTTTTTTATGTCCCACCCAGAGCGGGCATATTCTCGGAACCAATTGCTCGATCATGTCTGGGGCGCGAACGTTTATGTTGAGGAGCGCACTGTTGACGTTCACATACGCCGCTTGCGTAAAGCCCTGCAAACCCCCGAGGGCGACTACAGTGATCTTATTCAAACTGTTCGAGGTACCGGTTATCGCTTTTCTGCCCGTGGCCTTGAGGAAGCGTGAGCGGATCTAACGCCTGGCTGCGCGAGGCTCGGCGTGTCCTGCTACTCATAGCCGCTGCTGGCGCTGTTGGGTGGTCACTCGGAGTGCCGTTCATTGGCCTGAGTCTTGGCTTGCTGGCTGTGGTGGTGTATTGGGGACACCACCTGCGCTTGGTACAGCGTTGGCTCGATAACCCTGAGGGTGAGCCACCCGAGGGCTCGGGGTTGTGGGGGCGTATTTTCGATAACGTTTTTCTCCTGCAGCGGCGTAACCGGGAAACCCAGTCCCGTCTGGAGTCGGCCCTCGATTACCTACAGGATTCTTTGGCATCAATGCGGGATGCGGCAATCATCGTCGATACCCGCGGGAACATCGCATGGGTAAATGAATCCGCGGATTTTTGTTGGGTATCCGGTTTCCCGATGATCGTGGACAGCCACTACTGAATTTGATTCGTTTGCCCGAGTTTCACGCCTACTTTGATGGGGAAGATCACTCGACGCCCTTGAGAATTCTGCCATCCAGCGACAGCGAACGCTGCCTGCAGGTCGAAATGTCGCGCTTTGGCGCCGGGGACCGGCTTATTTTTGTTCGAGATGTCTCGGAGACATTCAAACTTGAACAAATGCGACAGGACTTTGTGGCCAACGTATCCCATGAGTTGCGAACACCGCTTACGGTTATCAAGGGCTACATCGATACTCTGGAAGGGCTTCCCGAGTTAGATAGTCCTCGTCTTACTTGGCCTTTGAAGAATATGGGCGAACAGGCGTCCCGTATGGAGACGATTTTGCGTGATCTTCTATGGCTTTCGCGGATCGAAAGTGTGGAAACCCAACGTAAAACAGAGCTCATCGATGTGGGTGCCTTGGCATTCGAAACGGTATCTGAATTACAGACCGCCTTCGGCGATCGTGAATTGCAGTCGGATATCGAGCGAAACATCTATGTTCATGGTGACCGAGCCGAGTTGCATAGCGCGCTCA
>CBFHHJ010000083.1:0-6523 GCA_965655505.1 Luminiphilus sp. | reverse complement strand
ATGTTGCACCCCATTCCTGGCGGTGCGGCGGCCAAGCCTTTCGTAACTCATCACAATGCGCTGGATATGGACATGTATTTGCGTATTGCCCCGGAGCTGTATTTGAAGCGCCTCACGGTTGGCGGCTTCGAAAAGGTTTATGAAATCAACCGCAATTTCCGTAACGAAGGCCTCTCTACGCGCCATAACCCAGAGTTCACCATGATTGAGTTCTATTGGGCTTATGCGGATTATCAGGATGCCATGGACTTGACCGAGGAGCTGCTCCGAGCGCTTACCGAGGCAGTGCTGGGCTCGACGAGTTTGACCTACGGTGAGCTTGAACTGGACTTTGGTAAGCCCTTTGATCGACTGTCGGTCTTTGATGCGATTCTAAAGTACAACCCCGACCTGACTGCCGGGGATATCGATAACATCGAAAGCGCAAGCGCTGTTGCAACGAACCTGGGTATTAGCGTTAAGCCCAGTTGGGGTCTTGGAAAGATACAGATCGAGATTTTTGAGGAGACCGCTGAACACCGCCTTGAGCAGCCCACGTTTATCACCGCGTACCCAACTGAGGTTTCGCCCCTGGCCCGTCGTAACGATGATGATCCGTTTATTACTGACCGGTTCGAGTTCTTTGTTGGCGGCCGGGAGCTGGCTAATGGTTTTAGCGAGCTCAACGATGCTGAAGACCAGGCGGAGCGTTTTCGAGCGCAGGTTGCCGAAAAAGATGCGGGTGATGAAGAAGCGATGCATTTCGATCAGGACTACGTGCGCGCGCTTGAGTACGGTCTGCCACCAACGGCGGGCGAGGGGATTGGCATCGACCGGTTGGTGATGCTGCTAACCAATTCACCCTCTATTCGCGACGTGCTCTTGTTCCCCCATATGCGGCCCGAGTAATTTTACTGGTCGCCTGATTTTGCCGGTGCTATGCTCACTCAAACTTGATGAGAGTAGCGCCGTGCGATTCTTATTATCCCCGCACATCCCCGTTTTGGCAGTTGTTTCCTCTGTGATGATTGGCTGTGCCTCTGCGCCTGAGCCAACTCCTGAACCCGTCATTGCGGCACCACCCCCCGCAGCGCTCAATCTCCCGGAACCGGGCATTGAGGCCTGTCCCTGTGAAGAAGCCGAAGCTCTGGTTGAGAACTACTTTGATCGTGGAGTGCGTTCATTGGCTGCGCGGGATTATGAGCAGGCAAAAACCTATTTTGAGCGCCACCGCGAGGACGGGAGCAGTGAAGCGCAGCGGGAGGCGGACGTCGGCATTGCCTTCGTCACGCTCATGAGCGACCAGGTCAGAGATGTCCCTGAGGATGGCGCTGTAGGCGTGGATGAGCGCGCAGAGGTCATGATATTGGCGCTTGCGGCAGTTCAGACGCTTGAAGGGCGTATTGAGTCGCTTGACGCGTTGGTCGCTGCCTTGTCTAAAGATTTGAAAAAACGCGAGGAAGCGCTCAAGCGGCTTCGTGACTTGACCTTGGGTCAACAGGAAGTGTCACCGTAAATCGCGAGCCTTTGCCCACCGTACTGCTCACCGTGACATCCCCCCCAAGCATCTGACAGAACTCCCTCACGATAGCTAGCCCAAGGCCAGTGCCTCCGTACTCGGTACCGGTGTTTGCTTCTGCCTGAACGAAGGCTTCAAAGACGCGGGCCTGCTGCTCATCGGTCATACCGATTCCCGTATCCTCGACAATGATTGTCAGCGCGTCATTCTGCATGCGCGCCACGACTGTGATCGTACCTTGCTCGGTAAATTTGCAGGCGTTACTGAAGAGGTTAGTGACAATTTGCTGAATCTTGCTCGGGTCGCTGTGCATCTCACCCATATTCTCGGCGTCAATGCTCAGTTCCAGCGTATTGTTTTTCTGGTCCACCAAGGGAGCCAAAGAATCACAGACTTGGAACACCAACGCTGCGGGCTGGAACGATTCCAGTCCTACCTGCATTTTGCCCGTCTCCATCTTGGAGAGGTCCAGAATGTCATTGATAAGGCTTAACAATTGACGCCCGGAAAAGATGATGGTGCCCAAGTCATGGTGAAACTGATCCCGATCAATCTCTTGGGGGTCTCCGATTTCATCCTGCAACATTTCGCTGTAGCCAATGATCGCGTTAAGCGGCGTGCGTAACTCGTGACTGACATTTGCCAGGAACATTGATTTTGCCGCGTTTGCGGCATCGGCGTCGGCTCTGGCGTTGTTTGCTTCATCGATCGCAAATTGGAGTTTTGAAGACATGTCATTGAAGGTTCTGGCGAGATCGCCAATTTCTCCGGCATCGCGTTTGACGTCAATTCGATAGGTGAGGTCTCCGGATCCAAATCGTCGGACACCGGTCTTGAGTCGTCGCAGACTGGCATTGGTGCTGCGGATCAGTGCAATGACTAGCAGCATCGTGACCGCGATGGTGGTTACGAAGCCAATGACCGTAATACGGTCGGTGATCCTAATCGTTCGGTCAATGGCGTTGGAACGTTGTACGGCCAGAAATTCCTGACGCTGATCGAGTTCCTGCAGACGCTGTTGGGTGTCGTTGTATTGAACGGGCGAATCCAAATCGAGGACGGCTTCGGCGTTGTTGTAATTCTCATAAAACTCGCGCCATTCTCCGAGCAGAATACTCGCGCTTTCGTGCAGGCGGCGATAGTAGTCCTCGGTGCCTTCGCCCCCCAATGCCCCGAGTCGACGAAGGCGAAGGCCGATGTTGTCGAGCTCTTGCACAGCGGCTTGGCGTTCGGGGGCATCGAGGGGGGCTTCGGTGGTTTCGCGCAGGGTCGCCAGAACTAAAACCTGTTGGCGGTTGCTTTCAAGGCTTTGCTCTAGATCTGTTATGAGCTGAGATGCAGTCACTGCATCGCGGTATGCCACCAAACTCTCACTTCGTGCAAAGCTTCCCCACACGTGGGTTGCGACGTTGACCGCGAACAAGGTGAGGATGGCGGCCGAAAAGAGGTAGAGGCGTGCCCGAAGGCTGAGGGCAGGGCGGCGCAGTTTCACAGGTTTAGTTGACCTTCAATCTTGGCTAGCAGGTCGGGGAAGTCGATCGGCTTGGTCGCATAGTCATTAAAGCCAAGATCCAGTGCCGCTTGGCGATCCGCCTCCATGGCGTGGGCCGTCAACGCAATAATAGGTATGTGCGCAATGTTCGTATCGGCCTTGGCCTCGCGACAAGTTGTCCAACCATCCTTAATGGGTAGATTCATATCGAGCAGCACGAGCTTTGGCAGGTGCCTGCGCATCTGCTGGAGCGCTTCTTCCCCATCTCCAGCGCAAATGACCTCATGACCGACGCGTTTTAGTCGCCGAACCAACATGTCGCGATTGATTTCATTATCTTCGACCAGAAGAATTTTTGTGTCGGACGCGGCGTTCATTTTTCGATTCCTGCGATTGAATGCGCGATAACAGGTTCACCGATACCCTTAACATCGAGGGAGCGGCGTTCGCCAACTTCATAGTTGCCGGTCAATTTCGTCAACGTGCTGTCAGAAATCAAAATCTCGCCGGGACCAGTTTCGTCTTCAATGCGAGATGTGACGTTCATTGCATGACCGACAAAGCCATATTTCGAACGGCGTTCAGAGCCAATATTGCCGGCGACGACGGTGCCGGTGTTGAGTGCTACTGCCGTCGCAAGTTCTGGCAGTCCGTCGGCAACATTGGCGGCGTTTATTTCCTCCATTGCCGCCTGCATCTCGATAGCACATTGAACCGCTCGCTCAGCATCATCATCCCCGCGTCGCGGGGCACCAAACACCGCTAGGACGGCATCGCCGAGAAACTCATCGATGGTGCCGCGATGTTCAATGATGATGTCGGTCATGCGCCCCAGATATCGATTGAGCATGGCGACGACTTGCTGAGGGGGCAGGTGCTCGCTCAAAGTCGTGAAGCCACGGATATCTGACATCATGATGGTGACCTCGCGCAGGTCGCCGCCGAGTTCAAGACCCTCTGGACTTTCGAGAATCTCGTTGACAATTTCGTCAGATAAATAGCGCCCAAATGTTGCTCGGATAAATTTTTCGCTCCGTTCGAGCTGGACCCGATAGCGCTCTTCGCGGTCATGCCACCGCTTGCGCTCGATGCCCGCCGAAATGCGCGCTTGTAAAAGCACGGGATTAAAGGGCTTTAACAGGTAGTCATCGGCGCCCGCCTGAATGCAGGCGATAATCTGATCCATATCCTGCCGTCCGCTAATCATCACCACCGGGGTGGCACGCAGCTTCGGGTCGTCTTTGAGTCTGCGAAGAACCTCTGCGCCACCGATACCCGGCATCATGAGATCTAGCAGCACCACATCGACACCCATAGTGGCCAGTAGCTCCAGTGCTTCCTCTCCGGATTCGGCGGTCAGTACTGTATGTCCAGCTTTACCCAGTAGACGTGATACGAGGTCTCGATTCTCGGGCATATCGTCGACCGCAAGAATGACACCGGGGTCGTCGGCGGCCACCGTCACACTTTTCGGGGCTGCTGAGCCGGCTGTTTTAGAGCTTGCCGGTGACTCCACGGCAGACAGGATTGCGGGCAGTGTTTCTGCGATAGCCGTGTGGAGCATTGCCTGGTCTTCCTGCAGCATCTCTGCATAGCCTCGGATCGCGCCAATCACGTTCATGATGTCGTGGCGCGCAGTGGATCCTGTTTCGTTTTTTATGGCCGCCAGCTTTCGCGCAGCCTCGAGGAGGGCGGTAATGTCGTGTTTTACCATAGGCTCAGCCGAGATACTGCTGCGCGCCATCACCGCAGAAAGCCCCGTCACCGCCGAAACCACGCGGTCGGCCCACTCATTTGAATTGTCCGGCGAGTTCTGCAAAACCGCGCTCCTAAAGATCCGCTGCAGAGTATACCGCCCAAAGCGATGCGGATTCAGGTCTTGTATTCGCCGTTAGGGGATAGTCCCTCAGATATCTTTGAGGTAATATCTCCTCCATCGATAAACGGGTGGACACACTATTAATGTTGAATCAAGTGGAAATATTTCACGGCCTCAAAGAGGATGAGCTCAAGGCGATGGAAGCCAGCAGCACCTCGCGGTCGTTCCCCAAGAATACAGTGGTTATCCATGAGAACGATCCGGCAGATTCTCTGTTCGTGATTGAAAGTGGGCGGGTAAAAGTTTACTGCAGTGACAAGAACGGCAAGGAATTCATTATGAATACCTTGGGTCAGGGCGAGTACTTTGGTGAGTTGGCTCTTCTTGATGATGCCACGCGTTCCGCATCGGTCCGCACGGTCGAGAAGTGTGAGTTCCGGGTTGTGATGAAGGATGATTTTAATCGCGTTCTTGATGACCACCCCAACATTGCCCGTCAGTTGATCAGTAATCTGGCCGGACGGGTTCGTAAATTGACCGCGGATGTGAAGAGTCTGGCGTTGCAGGATGTTTACGGACGCGTGGCAAACGTACTGATGGACCTCTCAGAAGAGCGCGGCGACGGTACGTTGTTTATCCCCGAGAAACTAACCCAGCAGGATATCGCCGACCGAGTTGGCGCATCTCGGGAAATGGTCGCTCGGATTCTGAAAGACCTGACGATTGGCGAATATATTCGCTTTGAAGGGCGCCATATCATTATCAACACGCGCCTACCCGCCAAATACTGATTGTCCCAGTAGCTGTTTGTTTCGCGCTGTCCTTGGGCAGCGCAGACCAGACCAGATTAGTTAACCGTCTTTTGCTGGGCTTATCTTGGTAACAGTCGCTGCCAGTTCGCCCTCTCCGAGACGGACGTTGATGGGCTGAGTCGCGCTGACTTCGCTTGCGCTTCGTAAAATCTGGCCCCTCGTCGTTGTGACAATCGCATAACCTCGCGCCAAGGTGTTAGTCGGGCTTAGCGACGCTAGAAGCCGGCGTTGTTGTGCTAGTTGTTCCCGCGAGGACTGCAGGCGTCGATTCATAACGGTTCGGAGTTGGCGTTTGCTGAGTTTGAGGGTTTCAGCGGTTTGTCGTAAGCCTGTGCGAGGGTGGCGAGCCGCTAGGCGAGCCTGCAAATAAGCCAACTGACGCCGTTCTTGAGTGATTTTCTGCTTTATCAGTCGCGTCAGTTGCCGTTGTGTCCCTATCAGGTCTTGCTGCTGGCGAGCTAAAACGGTTCCCGGGTGTCTTAGGCGGGCACGCAGTTGGGCCAGCCTTTCAGTGTGCGCGCGCAGTCGTCTTCCCATGGTCGACTGCAGCATCATGGCGGCTCTATCGAAGCGTTGGGCCCACTCGGCCTGATCTATGCTCACGAGCTCTGCCGCGGCGGACGGGGTGGCAGCCCGTTGATCGGCGGTGAAATCACAAATGCTGAAGTCGGTTTCGTGTCCAACAGCCGAGACGACGGGAATGGTGCTGGCTGCAACCGCTCGCGCTACGGCTTCATCATTAAAGGCCCAAAGGTCTTCCAGAGAGCCACCACCGCGCCCAACGATCAGCACATCGAGCGGGATTTCTCCGCGATTATGAAGATCGTTGGCTTGCAAAATGGCTGACTGAATCGCCGCGGGAGCCTCGGTGCCTTGTACCGGCACCGGAAACAGGAACACCT
>CBFHHJ010000082.1:0-6605 GCA_965655505.1 Luminiphilus sp. | reverse complement strand
AATCCATTCTTACCGGCAGTGGTGTAAACCATGTGCCCGGTATCAGATGTAAACCATGTCTGCGGTATACACCTTGGGAGCGGCGACACGCTACTGCGGCGACACCACACATCCACAAAAAAACCCGGCGTAAGCCGGGTTAATCGTTATATACGATAGTGCTTTTAGACAGACTTCTAGATAGTACTTTTAATTACTGACATCAGCACTTAGAACGACAGGCCGAATAACACCGCGTCAGAATTGATCGAGGTCATTGGCGATTACGATCTCGCCCGAAAACGCCTTGGCTATCTCCGCCGAGTAGCCCTGCGCTTGAGCCTCTGAGGTGATGTTGGGCGCCATATGGGTAATCACAACGCGGGGCACTTCAGCCTCAGCGGCAATGACACCAACCTGCTCCGGAAGCACGTGGTGCGCCCTAAAGTGCCACTCCACGCCGGCAAGAGCCCTGGGTGGCATGTTTGGGTTGTTCTTCCGGACTATCTCAAGCACCGCCGGAATGTCCATCATCTCGATAATCAGCAGGTCGGCGTTTTTCGCCAGCTGCTCAACCGCTTCGCTCGGGCCCGTATCCCCCGTGAATACGATTGACCGGTCTTCAAGATCAAAACGGAACGCAAGGGATTTGGCGAGCTCTTCAGCGCTACCATCACCCGGGATTTTAAAATGGCTATTCTCGGCCGCAGTAACCTTCAGACCCGGAAGATCAACGGTAGACGCGTCAACGAGTTCCACGACCGAAACGTCTGCTCTCCAGGGTCTTCCAGGCATCCCGTAGGCCGCCTGAGCTGCCGGCTCCATCGCTGCAAGAAGCCCCTCAATCAGGTGTTTGGTGCCCGGAGGACCGTATACGGTCAACTTTTCCGGTGAATTCAACTGCATCCGCTGACCCAAAATCGCCAGCATTCCGCCTGTGTGATCAAAGTGTAAGTGACTGAGGAAAATCCCTTTAATAGTCGGCAATCTGTAACCGGCCTTGACCAGCTGGCCGCCCGCACCGTCACCCGCATCAACGAGATAAAGGTCATCGCCAACAATTAAGGCATTCGCTGGTTGGGCGCGATTGGTGCTGCCCTCGGGGCCGCCATTGGTGCCAAGGGTGATGAATAGGTTTGAAGACTTCTCTTCGGCCTCGGCATCAACGCTGTGCGAAAAACCACAGACCGACAACGAAAGCGCGATACCTGCTAAAACTGAATGAACTTTCAATCGATACTCCCTGGGGCAATTGAGATTGGCACGGCAAATTAACGTTATGCCACTATAGAAACATCGAGCAGGGCATAAACCAAATCATTTGTTTCGATGAGAATTAATAACGCAGGTTGATTCTTTTCATACGCGGCACAAACCTTTTAAAGCTGAGGTCGGCTCTGACCTTGGCAGCACTTGTCTACACCAATGTCTCATAGCGCTGTGCAAACAATTTCTTAATAATCATCTTTCTTCGGTATGATCTCTGGTACCACAGGTTCCATTAATACTAAGACAAAGGTGCGCCTACTATAAATTTATCTACGAATAATTTGCGTGGAAGCCAGTGGCTTTTAGTTGAGGATGACATGCTCAACCAAGAGTTGGTGCTGGGCATTCTCGAAGCGCAAGAGGTAACAGTGTCGGTCGCCAATCATGGTGCCGAAGCCCTTGATCAGTTGGCGTCCGCACACTTCGACGGCGTGCTAATGGATTGCCAGATGCCGGTAATGGATGGTTATCAAGCGTCCCTGAAAATCCGCGAGCTGCGCCTAAGCAGAGGCGGCTAGCGTATGTAAACCCGAATCCTATGTCAGTTTCGAAGCGAGTTCCACGCTTTCGCACGGCGTGGTCTGCAGTTCCAGATCGAATAAATCCAGCTTAAACTCGTTTTCTCCAATGGTGCCCCATGGATGATGAATTAACCAATCGGTGACAACAGCAACGACTCCAGACTAGACTTAGTGCTCTGTCATTTCATAGACCGAGTAACAAACAATGATAAAGCCGGAGAAGCTAAGGCGTGTGGTCACGGGGCACGACGATGAGGGTCGGGCTGTGTTTCGATCAATCGATGAGCTTGAGCCAACGATAATTCCGTCAGGCGACGCAGCAATGAGCACTATCTGGACCACTGGCGAAGTGCCTGTGGATCTCAATGATGAGACCGAAGGCAGGGATCGAAACGCCGGCCTCACACTTGAGGGTGGCTCAGTCATTCGCGTCTGCGACATGATGCCCGGCGGCGTCTCCCCTTTTCACCGTACCAACAGCATCGACTATGGCATCGTCTTGTCAGGTCAGGTCGAACTGGAGCTGGATGACGGAGCTGTCGAAGTCTGTGGCCCAGGCAGTGTCATTGTGCAGCGGGGCACTATTCATTTATGGCGTAACCCCAGCGAAACGCAGGTTTGTCGGATAATTTTCGTGCTCACCGAATCTGTGGGGCCATACCAGCACCGAGGTCGACCCCTGGAAGAGATCAAACCGTGATGCCCTCTGGTCTATTCTGGCCGCACAACCGTTGCGAACGGGGTTTAAAAAGATGCGAATACTGGTAACCGGCGCTAATGGGTTCATAGGCCAGAAACTGCTGGGCTTACTTGAGGAGCATGACGTCATCGCGCTAGACCACCAGTGCGATCAAGGCTCATCTGGTGATCATGTCACTTGGGTTACCGGTGATTTTTGCGACAGTGCGGCACTCACTCAGTGTCTGGCGGGAGGTGTCGACGCGATAGCACATCTCGCGACGGTCACCGGTGGCGGCGCCGAGCAGAACCCCGAGCTGGCATGGAAGGTCAACGTTGAGGGAACACGCCTATTGATTGACCGAATCATCAGACTGAACAACCAGCCACGATTCGTATTTGCCAGCAGCATCGCGGTGTATGGCGGCAACCTGCCAAGCACCATCGACGAACACACGCCGACCCAACCCGATTTACTCTACGGCGCTCACAAATTGATGATGGAGGCGTGGATCGCCACGCTCGCAAGGCGCGGATCCCTCCGTGCGACCAATTTACGCATACCCGGGGTCGTCGGGCGCCCACCTAATGCCGCGAGCATGAAGTCAGCGTTTCTAAGCGAGATCTTTTACGCAGCAAAAAACGGCGAACCTTACACGCTTCCAATTTCCCCCGATGGCACCAGCTTGATCGCGTCACTCCATGCCGTCGCGCTGGGCATCGCGCACGTCCTCACCGGAGAGGATTCCAACCTAGATCGCGGTCTCAGTGTGAATCTGCCGGCGCTCTGCCCCCCTATGTCGCTGTTGGTAGAAGCCTTGCAGAATCAATGCGCCGCACCAGAATGGCTTATCACTTACCAACCGAATGCCGAACTGCAACAGCTTTTTGGTCAACAGGGATCACTCGACACAGGCTTGGCCGATAGCTTGGGCATTCCAAAAGACACAAATCTCCACACACTGGTGCAGCATGTGCTTGCAGATATTGATCGGGTTAGTGGCGAGAGGTGACGAAAAAACGCGCGGAAAATGGTGGGCCAGCGTTAGGCTAGACCGCCTCGTAAGGCATGCCAACATACTGTTTGGCAATAACCCGCCGGCCTTCCTCTGTCCGAAGGTAGTAGTCACGCTCGGACTCCATAAAGCGGGAAAAGGTCACTTGATCCATTCCCATGGTCATTTCCTCGCCAAAGTCATGGAGCATGTTCGAAAGCCACCAGCAGAATCGCTCCCCGTGCCACACCCGTCGCAGGGCCACCTCCGAATAGCGCGCGATACACTCAAGATCATTATGCTGATACACCCTGACTAGGATCTGATAGAGCGTCGAAACATCGGAAGCTGCCAAATTAAGTCCTTTGGCACCCGTGGGCGGAACAATGTGGGCGGCATCGCCGACGAGGAAGAGTTTGCCGTACTGCATAGGTTCGCAGACAAAGGATCGCAGGGGCGCAATACTTTTTTCAATACTGGGGCCAGTCACCAGATTAGCAGCTACATCCGCTGGCAGGCGACGCTTTAGCTCGGCCCAAAAATCATCGTCCGACCAGTTCTCGACCTTGTCATCGAGGGGCACCTGAATGTAATAGCGCGAACGCGTCGCTGATCGACGACTTGCAAGGGCGAAGCCACGCTCGCTTTTGCAGTAAATAAGTTCGTCGGTCACCGGTGGTGTATCGCTCAACACGCCAAGCCAACCAAACGGATAAATACGCTCGTGCTCGGTTCGCTTTTCCCTGGGAATCGCCTGCCGGGAGACACCATGAAAACCATCGCAGCCGGCAATGTAGTCGCACTGCAACGTATAGCGCTCGCCCTTGGAAACGAAGGTCACATAGGGGCTGTCCCCAGTGACATTCTCGAGCTCAACGTCCGAGGACTCGTAATAGGTCTGCAAGCCTGCGGCGGCCCGCGCGTCCATTAGGTCGCGAGTGATTTCGGTCTGGCCGTAGCACATTACGACATCGCCACCCGTGAGCTCTTTAAGGTTGATGTGAAATCGCTCGTCATCACAAGCAATCTCAACGCCCTCGTGAATCTCACCCTCAGCGTCCATCCGCTCGTGCACACCAGCCTCGCGCGCCAACTCAACAAGCCCGCTCTCCAAAATACCGGCGCGAATCCTGCCAAGCACGTACTCAGGCGTGACTCGCTCGACGATGACGTTATCGATGCCATTTTTGGCCAGTAACTGGCCGAGCAACAGACCCGCGGGTCCGCCGCCAATAATGGCTACCTGAGTATTAATTGTATTCATACATGCACCACGGTTACGGGTCGTTAAAAACAAGTCAGCACAATAGACAGGAGAGCGGCAGCAAACTATTCACATTACTTGCACCTTCTTGTACTTTTCAATCATCGACACCCGTCCCGACCTGCTGTGCGCAAGGAAGCCCAAATGAAAAATCAGTACATTCCCAACTATGGGCTCTACGGCGAATCAAGGGATTCGTCGGTTGCCGTTGGTATACATATTGAAGAAATAGCCGAACGCAGTAGAGGCCAGAACTGGGTAATCAAGCCCCATAGACACGGCAAGCTATTCCAGATTCTTTGTGTTTTTAACGGTGAAGCCGCGGTGGAATTGGACGAAAGTCGCCACCGCATAAACGGTTGTGGCTTGATCACCATCCCCATGGGCGTTGTTCACGGCTTCAGTTTCAAGCCCGACAGTCAGGGCGTGGTAGTTACGCTATCTGACGAGACTCTTGCTTCGACTTATCAGGGACATAATGGCGAATATTTACGTCCGATCATTGAACGTACCGCGGTCATTGACATGAAGTCGGAAGACCAGCAACGAGAACTGCTGCAGCAATACATCTCGCTGATTCGCTATGAATTTACTGCCGCGAACGACGCAAAGTCCCTGTCCCTGCAGCTCCTTATTAACCTGCTTCTCGTCACCATAAGGCGGCAAGTCGATCATCAGGCAATGGACACGGCGGTAGCCCCAGCCCATCTGAAAACCGTTGCTGCGTTTAAGAGGCTACTCGAAAGCCACTTCAAGGAGCATTGGCGGGTGGCGGACTACGCGGATGCGCTCAACATCTCCACATCAACTCTTAATAGAGTCTGTCGCGAAAGCCTCGGTGCTGGCGCAAAGTCGATCATTCTCTCCCGAGTTATTACCGAGGCAAAAAGACGCTTGACCTTCACACAGCAACCGCTGGACCAAATCGCCTACTATCTAGGGTTCAAAGATCCTGCGTATTTTTCCAGGCTATTCAAAAAATCCGAAAATCTGTCCCCGAGTACCTACCGCAGGCTGCAGCAAGTCTGAGTGCAGGGGATTTTTCCGCCAGCCCCATTTCTCACTGGCATCTACTGTCGATGTCGTTTCAATCTGCTACCGGACAATGGGTTCACCCTACTCCCGGTAAAAATGAATTGATGGCCTAGATTTAGGCAAGAACCGCTCAGCTCGACAAACACGACCAAAGTGACGTTCGCAGTGTCCAGGTGAGAGGACTGCGGAAGGTTTCCTATACTCGGCGCCGACGCTATCGACGACGGGACTGGCTTTTGCGAAATTCCGCCCTTGATCAATACATTTACGCCAAAATTAGAGCATCTAATCGCATTTTAACTTTTCTTGTGACTCAATCCCCCTGGCCGAAGCGCCCTACCGGCTTTGTTAGACCCATGCTGAAAGCACGATTGGTGGCGATCCCGGTGCCAACAAGCTCCTTGCGCAGTTTGCCGACCCGGTAAGGAGCGAACGGATCACACAAAAAGGAAGCCGAGGAACTGCCATGCGCAAGTGGGAATGTATTGTCTGCGGACTAATCTACGACGAAGAACTGGGATGGCCCGAGGATGGCATTGAACCCGGCACCCCTTGGGAAGATGTGCCCGAAGACTGGCTTTGCCCGGACTGTGGCGTTGGAAAAGAAGACTTCGAGTTAATCAGCCGTTCTGATTCGGAAGGTAAAACGATACCTGCGGGTGCAGCGGACCCAGCACCAATCGTCATTATCGGCACCGGCCTCGCCGGCTACGGTCTGGCGCGGGAGTTCCGAAAAATCAATGACAGCGTGCCTCTCCTGCTTGTGACCGAGGACGACGGAGAATCCTATTCGAAGCCCATGCTATCTACCGGCTTTGCAAAGGGATACACGCCCTCGGACCTCGTTCAATCTGATGCCGGAGT
>CBFHHJ010000081.1:0-6764 GCA_965655505.1 Luminiphilus sp. | reverse complement strand
TGTTTTAGTCGCTACTGGCATGGCTGGGTAATACACGGGTGTCTCGGTGCCCGTTAATGTCGCTCCCAATGCTCGCGCACCGGCACTGAGGGGCGCCACATAGACGAGCACATGCCCTTCGACCTCTGCACAATCACCGAGGGCATAGACATTCGGCGCGCTGGTCCGCAAGAACCGGTCGGTTTTGATGCCGCGTCCAACCTCAATATTGGCCGCTTCAGCCAGCGCAGTGCGCGGACGCACTCCAATGGCCGATAAGACCAGATCAGCCTCAATGGTGGTTCCGTTGTTTAGAGTAACGGCGTAGCCGCTACCGGCTGTGTTGACGTCGGTTGCGAGGGGTCCAAAGTGGAAAACTGCACCCTTGTCTTCGAGGGCAGCCTGTACTGCTCGACCGCAGGGTTCGGGCAGTAACGTAGGCAAACACCATCCCATCGGGTCGACAGACTCTGTGGTGTACCCACCGTTAAGCAGATCATTAGCGAACTCACAGCCAATCAAACCTGCACCAATAATGGCAACCTTCTTCACGTCCCGCTCAGTCACCGCTGCCTGAAAGCGCGCATAGTCATCTAGGTCATTGACGGAAAACACCTCGTCCGCTGCATCGCCGCCCATGGGCGGCCGAATCACATCGGCGCCAGTCGCCAGCACCAACTCGGAATACTGAAGTGCTTCCCCGCCCTCGAGCGCGATGTTCTTGCCTTCGGTATCGATGCCCGTTATGCGACTTCGTGTACGAACGGTGATGTGGAGTTGTTCAGCAATTTGTTCAGCGGTTTGCATAGCGAGGCGCTCAGCGCTCAGGTTCTTGGTGTAACCGGTTGATAACAGCGGCTTCGAATACACCTCACCACCATCCGCAGTGATAATAGTGACTGGAATCACCTCACTGTGACGGCGGATCTCACGTGCTAAACCGTATCCCGCAAGGCCTGATCCGACGATAACAATATGGCGCTCGTCCTGCTCTGCGGGGCTTGGGTCAACGACCTCATCAGACTCAGCGTCACCGGCCACGGGGGGTACGTGCTCATCTTCACTGCCCGGAATCAACTCAAAGTCGTCCTTACCGACACCGCAATCCGGACACAGCCAATCAGAATCGACGTCTGCCCACAATGTACCCGGGGGGATGCCATCGTCGGGCCAGCCCTCTCGCTCGTCATAAATTAGACCGCAAACGATGCATTCATAGCGCGCCATGGTGATTCCCTAAACAAAAACAAAAACGAAGTGTACTCGCCTGAACGGCGGGGTTGAATTGACAAGACCGGGTCAGTTTAAGCCGATTGGCTTAATCAAAGCTGTTCCAGAAGTGCTAACGCATCGAGGAACGACTAACAGGGCTGCGACGCAAAAAGCCCAGCAGCACCATTTAAGTCCGCTCGCGGTCCTCTCGTTTCATTCTCGCGGCACGCTCGTTTCATTCTCGAGACACCCTCGCGGTGTTCTCGCTTAACTCCCCCGGCGGTGTCGCGGCCTGAGTAGGGGTAAAGCCGCGCTATGCAGCCCTACCCCGCCTCAATCACTCAGAGATAGTCTTTAGACTTGAACTCGTCGTGACAACTCTTGCAGGTTTTGCCCGTGGCTGCGAATTGCGCTTTGGTTGCCGCCTCGTCGCCCATTGCAGCTACCTCTGCAAGCTTGGCAGCTTCAGTGCGCATCTCTTCGAGGTGCTCTTCAAAGTCTTCCATGTCCTCCCAGATTTCTGGCTTCGCACGGGTCTTGCCACCCTCGGAACCCGGTGCAAAACCGCGCTCTACTTGGTAGGTGCTCACAGCCGCCAAATCGCTCGCCCACCGGCCAAACTTGTCCCCATCCCAAGGGATCTTTCCTTTTACCATGTCACCCATGGGCGAAAAAGTCATGCCGATCAAGGCAAAATAAGATTGGCGCAAAGACTGCATAGGCTCACTGCGCTCAATGTGAGCAACGGTCGGTACCGCAACCGCTGCCGACAAAAGTCCAACGGCAATTAATCGATGATATGTGTTCATGGAATTCTCCTTGAGTGGTGTTCGAGACCGAACGAATTTTGACCAGATGGGGCTGCTCTCAGTACCCGAAGGTTACGGTTATCACTTTCAAACTTCCACCTCCGTATCGCCTTTTCTCACCTCCTTTGGAGAAGCGTCGCCACTGAGCGGTCATTGCCACACTAGCCACTGCTGACCTCTCAGTAGCCGCTAGAGCGTGCTCACAAATGCGCCACCATCAAGCAACACATTTTGCCCAACCATGAACCCTACGTGTCCTGAACATAGGAAAGCACAGGCGGCCCCAAACTCTTGGCGGGTGCCGTAGCGTCGAGCGGGAATCGTGCTCATTCGCCGGGCAGTCACATCGTCGATGAGCGTATCCGTCAGCTGTGCTTCCATACCGTCGAGGGCGATTGTCCGATCAGTTGCGTGTAATCCCGGCAGCAAGTTGTTGATAATGACGCCCTGACTTGCCACGTCCCGCGATACCCCAGCGACGTACCCGGTGAGTGCCGCACGCGCGGTATTGGACAGCCCAAGCACACCGATCGGCGACTTAACCGACACGCTGGTGATATTGACGACCCGACCAAAACCACGATCACACATGCCCGGAACCAGCGCCTTCATCAACGCAATCGGTGCCAGTGCATTGGCATCAAGAGCATCGATAAAATCAGCCCGCTCCCAATCGCGCCAGTTTCCTGGGGGCGGGCCCCCTGCGTTCGTCACGAGAATATCGACATCACCTGCGGCTTCGAGCAATGTCGCCCGCCCCGCTTCGGTCGTAACGTCCGCTGCTACCGTTACGACAGGGACATCGTAAGCAGCACGGATCGCTGCTGCGGTCTCCTCAAGTGCCTCGGAGCCTCGCGCATTGAGTACCAATGCCACACCCTCGGCGGCCAGCGCCTCTGCGCAACCGCGCCCCAGACCTTTGGAAGAGGCGCAAACCAGCGCCTTCCGACCCGCAATGCCCATATCCATGGTGAATCTCCTAAGCCGATGTTTTTTTAAGGGGTGACAAGATTAAAATAATCGCTGTGGGGCTCAAGCAGCGACAAGAACCGCAGCAGATCAAGTTTGCTACCGGTAATATTCAAATCGTCGCCGGCAATCAGCTCGGTAATTTCAACGTCCCGTAGCAGTATTCGTAAAAACAGCGGATAGGTGACGCTGAGTGAAACCGATGGCTCATCCCCTTCCACCCTGAGAGCATGATGAAGCACGCCATTTTCCAGTGCCAAGGTATACCGACGATCGACATCTGTTAGGTGGACCTCGAGTACCAGATCAAGGTCGGCGGCGTCGGGGCCGTTCACCGTCGCAGCCACTAACTCAAAGATGCGCTCAATAGGGGTTTCCTGCAGCAGCCCAATGACGTTGCTTGTCGGCAAGCTCTCTTTCGGTGCGCCAGTGCGCAGTTCAAACGCACCCGACAAATACACATCCCGCCAAGGACCCGACTCGGCCTGATAACCCAGCTGATCATATACCCCCGCGAGCATCGATTTTGCTCGGCTGTTACCGGGCTCTGCAAACACAAGGATATTGAGAAGTTCGGCGGCCCAACGGTAATCCCCTTCATTTGCAGCTTCACCGGCCGCAGCAAGCACCGCCTCATCCCCGCCCATTAAGGCAACATAGCGGGGCGCTGAGTCGGTGCGGGGCAAAGGATCAAGGTCTGCCGGGTTCCCCGAGTACCATCCGAAGTAAAACTGATACACCGCCTTACTGTTGTGTTTGACGGTGCCGTAGTAATCCCGGATGGCAAAGCTCGAAGCCAGAGACTCGGGTAGCGTCAATGCCTCTGCGATTTCCTCGGGCCCAAGCCCCTGCCCTGCGAGTCTCAAGGTTTGATCATGAATGTACTTGTAAATATCACGCTGTTGTTTCAAGAACTCGACAACCTGCTGCTCCCCCCAGATCGGCCAGTGATGGCTGTTAAAAACCACTTCGGCCTCAGGAAATAATCTAAGCGCTTCATCGATGTAACCGCTCCATCGCAGTGCATCGCGTACTTTTGCGCCGCGCAGGGTGTAAAGGTTATGCAGGTTTCTCGACACCAGTTCAGCGCCGCAAAACGCCCGGTGCTCGGGCAAGTAAAACGTAAACTCAGCGGGTGCTTCTGAACCTGGAACATTCTGAAACACAAATGACACGCCATCGATCGTGCGTGACTCAGGTGTTTCCGTAATGATCTGCGACGGCTGGGCGATCGCCACCGTACCGATAGCAGGTTGCTTGCCAAGTCCAGAACCAATATGTCCTCGGGGTGACCGCTGGAGACGCCGGCCGTACATGAAATCTGCCCGTCGGGTCATCACTCGACCCGCAAGCACCATTTCGCTGGTGGCCTCCGCCATAAAGCCTTCAGGGGCGATAACCTCGACTTCACCCGAAGCGACTGCTTCAGCAGTGGTGACCCCGAACACCCCGCCAAAATGATCAATATGGCTGTGAGTAAAGAGCACCGCCGTTACGGGCGCGGCCGGTAAATGCTGAAAGGCAAACTCGAGCGCAGCTCTAGCGGTCTCTTCACTTGTCAGGGGATCGACAACAATCCAACCCCGCTCACCTTCGATGAGCGTCATGTTGGCCAGATCAAACCCACGCAGCTGATAGACACCGTCCACCACTTTAAACAAACCCGCTAAATTGTTCGCTGCGGCCTGTCGCCAGAGGCTTGGATTAGCGGTTGCGGGCGCCGAGCTCGACAAAAAATCGTATTGACTGAGATCCCACACCACGCCGCCCTGGTCATCAGTAATCACTAGGGGGCCGGCTGCTGCTATTAAGCCTTCGCTGATGGCCAGGTCATCGCGATCCATCGATGCCATAGCATCCGCAACGGCATCGTTAGCTGTTTGGGTAAATGTCGACGCCGGCGTATGACCGACTGAGTCGGCACCTGCTTCTGTCGCCACTGGGGGCTCTTCACACGCGATCAGCAGCGCACAGACCGTGGTGATTACGACCAGTCTGATATTCAGAAGCCGAGTCAACGCAATCGGTCTAAAATCCAGCCACCTAGACATATCGGTTGCCCCCTGTTGCTGTGATCGCTATCTACGGCCTGCCCTAGATGGCTGACATGCCACCATCAACAGCAACGGCCTGCCCATTCATGTAGCTGTTAGCGGGTGACATCAACATCAGCATGACCTCAACCATTTCCTCAGGATCCCCCAAGCGCTTCATGGGCGTCGCCTGCGCCAGCGCGTCCATTTTGCTACCCAACTCAGCATCGGTAACCAGCGGCGTCGGCGAGAAAAACGGACAGATCGCGTTGACTCGAATACCTTGAGCCGCGTATTCGTAAGCGGCGGTTTTGGTGAGTCCGACGACGGCATGCTTTGCGGCACAGTAGGCACCAATCATAGGGGCCGCGCCCAATCCCGCCATAGACGCAACATTGAGCACAATTCCACCGGGCTGATCTTGAGCCAGCATTTGACGGATGCCGTGCTTGATACCAAAGAAAACGCCTTTGGTATTAACGTTGTAGTTGATATCCATGTCGTCTTCGCTGGTGTCAATCAAGCGCGTGGGCGAAGTGCTAAGCCCGGCGTTGTTAACCATGATGTCGACGCGTCCAAAGTGGTCAACCGCCGCAGCAACTAGGGCTTCAACATCAGTTTCTTTCGCCACATCGCAGACTTGGGTCACAGTCGAGTCGCCACCAAGCTCAGCGGCAACCGCTTCAAGGGGGGCCTGATTGATATCGCTCAGCACGAGCTTGGCGCCCTCAGCATGAAGCTTGCAAGCAAGGATTTTTCCAAAACCGCTGGCAGCACCGGTGATAACGACTACCTGATCAGCAAACACTTCCCATCGAGACATACGTTGATTTCCCTATTCAGTTGATGAGGAATTCTGTTAAGAGTCCTCCAATAATTTTAGGCACCCACTGTGGAACGGGCTAATGTTGTTTTACACGTTAACCGAACAAGTGTTCGGCGTGGAATGCAATGTGATCTTCAATGAAGCTCGCGATGAAAAAATAGCTGTGATCGTAACCGGCCTGCATTCTGAAGTTGATTGGATAACCCGATTCGACCGAGGCCTCTAACAACAGACCAGGACGTAGCTGCTCCGCCAAAAAATTATCTGCACCACCCTGATCAACCAGCACGGGCAAATGCGACGTCGCACGTCGCATGAGCGCACAGGCATCATGCGCCATCCAGGTATCGCGATCAGCACCCAGGTAGTTACCAAGGGCTTTTTCTCCCCAAGGACACTCGCTTGGCGCGCAAATTGGCGCAAATGCAGAAATGGATCGATAAAACATCGGATTGCGCAGTCCTATTGTCAACGCTCCGTGCCCACCCATAGAGTGCCCCGTGATCGACGCGCGCTCGGTATCCACCGGACAAGACATGGCGACGATTTCGGGCAGTTCATCCACGATGTAATCGTACATCTGATAGTGCTCAGACCAGGGCGCTTCAGTGGCGTTGACATAAAACCCCGCCCCAAGCCCAAAGTCATAGGCCCCTTCAGGGTCATCGGGCACGTTCTCACCCCGGGGACTGGTATCAGGAGCCACCAAGGCGATACCGTACTCAGCAGCGAACTTTTGAGCACCCGCCTTATTGACCATATTCTCATCAGTGCAGGTTAAGCCAGAGAGAAAATACAGCACGGGTACTTGCTCGCCCTCACTCATGGGCGGCAAAAACACCGAGAACACCATGTCGCAGTTCAGCACCTTCGAATGATGTCGGTAACGCCGCTGCTCTCCACCGAAGCAACGGTTATTGGCTATTAGTTCAGCGG
>CBFHHJ010000080.1:0-6801 GCA_965655505.1 Luminiphilus sp. | reverse complement strand
GCAAACTGACTCACGACCAAATGCTGACCGATCCCGAGGAAGCGGCGCAGTTTGTCGCCGATACCGGCGTGGATGCCCTTGCAATAGCCTGTGGTACCAGCCACGGGGCCTATAAGTTCACCCGGCCACCGACTGGAGATATCCTCGCTATTGACCGAATCAAAGAAATCAATCGTCGCATTCCCAATACCCACTTAGTCATGCATGGCTCATCCGCCGTGCCACAAGACTGGCTGGCCATCATCAATGAATTTGGCGGTGAGATCCCCGAAACCTATGGGGTGCCCGTTGAGCAAGTTGTGGAAGGCATCAAACACGGCGTGCGCAAGGTCAACATCGATACCGATTTGCGATTGGCGGCAACCGGCTCAATCCGTCGATTCATGGCGGAAAATCCGTCCGAATTTGACCCGCGAAAATATTTGGGCGTAAGCCTCGTGGCCATGAAAGACATCTGCATTGCCCGCTATGAAGCAATGGGTACGGCCGGCATGGCGTCAAAGATCCGTCCCGCATCACTCGCGGTCATTCAGCAGCGATACGACAGCGGCGAGTTGTGAGTCAGCGCAACGGGAAAGGGCATAAGATCTGGCCCTTCTCCCCTCATGAGCGACTGACAGCCTCTGTCAAAGCGGCACTGCTTGTCTGCGTAACGACTGTCTGCGTCATGACGGGCTGCGGTCCTGCACCCGATAGCACATCAAGTACGACATCGGACCCAAACCACCAAGCTCTTCAAGTAACCGCAGCGGCTACAAACGCGTCGGTTAACCTTACGGACGCCAGCGGAGGCCCCTTGAGCGATCAGTATCAGCCCGAAGGCTGGCTAGGCAAGCCGGTAGCGGAGATCAGCGCCGCCCTCGCCAGCGGCGCCGTCTCATCGGAGGTGCTCACTCGTGGTTATTTGGCGCGGATCGAAGCAGTTGACCGCTCTGGACCAGCACTAAATAGCGTACTCGCGACCAATCCCGATGCTCTCGCTCAGGCGATGGCCAGCGACCAACGAAGGCAGCAGGGCGATGCGCTTGGACCCCTCGACGGTATACCGGTGCTGTTGAAGGACAACATTGAAACCGCGGATCCTTTGCCGACGACAGCCGGGTCTACTGCGCTTGCCACCAACACCACAGGTCGTGACAGCCCATTGGTTGCCGGGCTGCGCGCTGCCGGCGCTGTGATCCTTGGAAAAACCAACCTCAGTCAATGGGCGAACTTCCGGTCGTCCTTTTCCATCAGCGGCTGGTCATCGGTACGCGGGCTCGTTAAGAATCCGCACCTCTTAGATCGCACCGCCTGTGGCTCGAGCTCAGGATCCGGCGCTGCTGTAGCGGCAGCGCTCGCCACGGCGGCCGTAGGCACCGAGACCAATGGCTCCATCATTTGTCCGTCTCAGGTCAATGGCATCGTGGGCTTCAAACCCACTGTTGGATTGGTCAGCGCGGAGTACATCGTCCCCATTTCGCCCACCCAAGACACCGCCGGTCCGATGACGCGCACGGTGTATGACGCAGCGCTCATGCTCGATGCCATGGTCGGAAGTGGCAGTCAGTTTGTTGACAGCATCGGCACGCTGACGCCGGCAGATTTACGCATCGGGGTGCTGAGGTTTTCAGTGGGTGACAACCCCAAGATCAATGCACTGTTTAATGACGCTGTGAATCAACTGGAAGCGGCGGGCGCCACGGCGGTGGAGATTAATGAGTTCAGTGTCCCCGACGAATTTTGGGGTGACGAGCTCACACTGCTCAAGACCGAGTTCAAATCCAGCCTGGACGCCTATCTTGCCCAATCACCCGCTGACATCCCCGTACGTAGCCTTGCACAGCTGATCGAATTCAACGAAGCCCACGCCGAGCAGGAACTTTCGCTGTTTGGACAGGACCTTTTTGAGTCGTCGCTGGAAACTGAGGAGGATGAGGCATTTAAGGCTACCCGAAGCAACTTACTGCGTGCAGCTCGCGAGGACGGTATCGATCAACTGCTGGCCAGCTACAACGTCGACATACTAATAGCTCCATCAGGCCCGATCGCGCCGCGGGCCGATACGGTCAACGGGGATGTCTGGCCCGCGTGGTCCGGGGCTGGCTACTTAGCGGCCATTGCCGGCTACCCACATCTAACAGTACCTATGGGTCATGTCAGTGGCATTCCGCTGGGCCTGTCTTTTATTGGCCCCGCGGGAGCCGATCAACAGGTCCTAACTGCCGGTGCGGCATGGGAGTCCTTGGCCAATGCCTTTAGACAACCTCAATTTCTCACGACGCCACTTCACCCGTAGCGATTTCACGCTCGGCGATTACTGCAACGGCCGTAAGATGCACTCACTTGATGGCCGGCCTCGATTGCCAGCTTCAAGGGGCCCTTTGTATAGAAACTAGGTGTAGCAATATCACCACTCGTGACAGTGGCATCAGAAAGCCGAGGTAAATCGCTGATATTGTGAGCAAAAAGGGTGCCAGTGCACCGAGATGTCAAAATTGCACTCTGCGCACCGTCAATAGTTCCCCTTTTTCATCAATTTCGTACATTTTTCACCTTTTTCGCTGTGCAACGAAGTGGCGTAACACTTCATTATGTCTCCAACGGCGTTCAAGCAGTGTCTCAAAAGGACAGCACTGGACAGCGGCCTACACAGGATGTGTAACGAGTTTGAATTTCTCCAAGCTCGGGCAACCGATTTGATATGGCGGATTACCCGCTCATTGCAAGCTAGCCGGAAACACACTACGAATGCGGAATCGGTCGATTTTGCCCGTAACCTGCAAAAATCAGGAGCTCATATGAATCACATCAAGCTTAAGCCGCTTGTACTCGCGACCAGCATCGCTCTCGGAGGCGCAGCCCTCCTGCCAACAGTGGCATCAGCACAAAGTGTTGACGGCGCGCTGCGCGGTACTGTCCAAGGCACACTTCAAGGCGTTGAAGTTGTTGCAACCGAAAAATCTACCAACCGCCGTCGACCAATGTCGATCTCTAGCGACGGTAGCTTCCAGTCCAAGACCATGTCTCCCGGTGATTACACCGTTGAAGTACTTGTCGATGGCACTGTGGTCGATACCGCCGAAGTCACGGTAGAACTGGGAAAAGCCACCACGATTACTCTGGCATCTCAGAAAGCCCTGGTTGAAGAGCTGCTTGTTACCGGTAAGCGTATTGCTGCAGTTGACACCAGCATCGCTGAAAGCGGTCTGGTTATCTCAACTGACGAGTTGAATGCACTGCCAGTTGTTCGTGATCTGAGCGACGTTACTCTGCTTGCTCCTGGCGTAAACCAGGGTGACTCAGCCTTTGGTAACTTCACCAGCTTTGGTGGTTCATCGGTTGCTGAGAACACCTCTTACATCAACGGCTTGAACACTACCAACTTCCGTAACGGTCTGGGCTTCTCAAAGGTTCCTTTTGAATTCTACGAGACCATTCAGGTTAAGACCGGTGGTTACTCTGCTAAGTACGGCCGCTCAACCGGTGGTGTTATCAACGCCGTTTCAAAGAGCGGATCGAACGAATTCAAGTTCGGTGCCAACGTCTACTACGAGACATTCACATCGACCAGCCCAGAGACTTACTCTGCAGCTAACGATGAAGACGAGTACGACGAAACTAACTTCGACGTCTACGCGTCTGGTCCTATCATCGAAGACCGCGTGTTCTTCTATGCCTTGTACAGCCAAAACAAGTTCAATCAAGAGTCTTATGGCCTGATCGCAGAGCAGGGTTTCCTCGATGAGACCGATGAGAGCTTCTACGCAGTCAAGTTAGACGCGGTAATCACCGATGGCCACACCATCGAAGCAACCGCGTTCTCTGATACCCGCGATACGGTTACTGACATCGTTAACTGGGACCCAGTTACGCGCGAAACCGGTACCAAAGTGGGTGACGAAACTGCCGAGCGCGGTGGTGATAACTGGATTGTTTCCTATACCGGTGAAATGACCGACGCTCTGACAGTTAAGCTGTCTTACGGCGAAAACGAAGCCAACCGCACTACCAACCCATCAAGTGCGACGATCCCCGTTGTACTCGACTACGTTGATGGCGCGTTCCTGACGGTCAGCGATTACACCACCTTCCTAGTCGAAGCCGGTGAAGATAAGCGAAAAGCCTTCCGTATGGATTTGAGCTACTCAATCGGTGATCACTTTATCGAATTTGGTTACGACCAAGAAGATAACTTCTCTACCCAGAATGCATTCAACTCGGGTGGCGTCTATTCTTTGAACCTCGTAACGCCAAACTGGGTTAACGCACCACTGTCGTACAACTGTACGCCTGCTGAGTGTCCCGATGATGCTGCAGTCCGTATTCGTGACTACCGTAACGGCGGTGGCTTTAAAGTTGAGAACCAGGCGCTTTACATTCAAGACACCTGGGATGTTAGCGATAACCTGACCTTGGAACTGGGCGTTCGTTACGACGAATTTGCCAACTACAACGCCGACGGCGATCTGTTTGTTGAGTTGAAAGACCAGTACGCACCTCGCTTGTCAGCGGTTTGGGATCCAACCGGCGACGGCAAGTCCAAGGTCTTTGCAAGCTACGGCCGTTACTTCCTGCCCGTTGCTTCTAACACCAACATCCGACTGTCAGGTGCAGAAACATACATCCAGAGCTTCTACGCTTGGGATGGCACCAGCCGTGGTCCAGATGGCGAAGCGATCTATGACCCGAGCACACTGTTCCGCACTCAAACCTTCGCAACAGGTCAGGTCGGTGATACACGCTCTCTGGTAGACAAGAACCTCGAGTCTATGTACCAGGATGAGATTGTTGTTGGTTACAATTACGCACTCGATTCAGGTATCGAGCTCGGTGTTCGCTACATGAACCGCGACCTCAAGACGTCTATTGAAGACGTAGCGATCGATGCGGCAGTTATCGACTACTACAACACCAACGGCGGCTGGACTGCTGGCGGCACTGTTGAAGAAACCTTCTCAGGCTTCCACCAGTATGTGCTGACCAACCCAGGCGCAGACATGAACATTTACATCCCCGAAACGGATGAGTTCATTGACCTGAGCGCAGCACAGTTGAACTACCCAGAAGCCGAGCGTACTTACGAGTCCCTCGAGTTCACCTTCAACCGTCCTTACGACGGCAGCTGGTCACTCGCAGGTTCTTACGTTTACGCTAAGTCTGAAGGTAACAACGAAGGTTACGTCCGTTCAGATAACGGCCAGGACGATGCGGGTATCACTACCAACTTCGACCAGCCTGGACTGGTTGATGGTGCCTTTGGTTACCTGCCAAACGACCGTCGTCACACTGTTAAGGTGTTCGGTACCTACGCGATCACTGACCGCCTGAACGTTGGTGGTAACTTGTTGTGGCAGACAGGCCGTCCGCAGAACTGCTTCGGTACGCACCCCACGGATGACTTTGCAGCAGCTTACGGCAACGAGTCGTTCTACTGTAACGCCAACCTGGTTAGCGACAGCACCAGCACTGATCCAGTACTGGTACCACGTGGCAGCCTCGGCGAAACTGACG
Source organism: Luminiphilus sp. (assembly GCA_965655505.1). GTDB lineage: Bacteria > Pseudomonadota > Gammaproteobacteria > Pseudomonadales > Halieaceae > Luminiphilus. The sequence goes on along the minus strand of CBFHHJ010000080.1, from coordinate 1,308 downwards.
ACCTGATCCAACTGGATGTAAACGTTCAGTATCGCATGCAGTTTGGCGACAGCGATCTGCTGTTGTCTGCTGACATCTTCAACGTACTTGATGAAGATAGCGTTCAGGAAGTTCAGGAAGACTCAGGCAGCATCGGCTACGGTATGCCTTTCCGGTACCAGCAGCCACGCACACTGCGTCTGACCGCTCGATACAGCTTCAACTAATCAGTTAGTTGCTAAGCTAAACCCCGGCCATGTGCCGGGGTTTTTTTTGCCTGAATAAATCGTTTTAAACGCTAACAGGAGCATAGCCCCGAGTGTGTGGCGCCAACCATTGCTCGGCACTAGAGCGCTGGGAATGCTCCGAGCGCAGGCACTAGCGGGGTATACGGCTTCGCAACACCAATACCCGCGGTGTTAATGGGTGCTTTGACCTGTATTGCACTAGAGGTCAGTACCGGCCTGCTTGAGCGGTGGAAACGCTGCAGGTCATGGTTGGGCGACAGCTCAACGAAGTTCGTTACCAATTGAGCCGTCTGCTCGGGATTCTTCACCAAGCCCTCGTAGGACACCGGCAGCACGGCGTCAGGAAACAAGGCTGTCCAGTGGTCAAACAGCGCTTGTTCCTGTGTCATGTAGTGCTGAATATCGTCAAACCGCCACCCGAACGCAACACCCTCTGAGAAATACGAGCGATAGATCGACCAGGCGTTGTCACGGGGACTTCTTTGAATCCAAATTACCTTGGCATTCGGAAACGCCAGCAGGATATGGCCCAGATAGCGACTATTGTTGAGTGTTTTATCGACCACTCGCCCGGCGGCTCCAAAGCGCTCGGCAAGCAAGTGCAAATAGGTTTCCGCCATTGACGACCAAACACAGGACTGATTTTTTGCCTGAAGGGCGTCGATATGACCAACAGAGTAGCCACCAAAGGGCATCAGCGACGATCGCACCAGCGCCAGTTCCGCGCCATCGGTAACGTCTGGATGCGCGCACAGCATTTGCTCCAAGAGGGTTGAACCCGATCGCGGCAAACCAACAACAAAAATCGGCCGCTTGGAATCGCTAGGGGCGTAGCCTACTCGGGATCGCTGTTTCTCGAAAAAGTTTGCAGAAAATCCGCCAATGAGGTCTCGAGTGCGCGCTTCCTCGGCAACTGGATCATAACGGGTGGCTGCTGCCATGAGTTGAGCCCCAGCCGCAAATTCCTTGGCGGCGCGGGAATAGTCTTTGCTATCGCCAAACGCTCGCCCGAGGGCATAGTGATACGCCCCTTGATTAACCGGCGCAGTCTTGCGTATTTGCGGCGCCAGCGATAGCAGTT
>CBFHHJ010000079.1:0-6990 GCA_965655505.1 Luminiphilus sp. | reverse complement strand
AACGACCGGTGCGCGGGACTCGAGGGTACCTTCGTGGCTCGCCAGAGTTTCCACCAGCTGATCTTCCAGTTGCGCGTCGCTGACGAGCTTAACGTTATGTCCCAACTCCTCGACGACCAGCGACGCTGTGTCCTGATCAACCATCTGGTTAATGGTCGCCATCACGCCGAGCTTCATCAGCTCTTTAATCACAACGCCGGCTTTAACCGCCATTTGCTGGGCGAGATCGCCCACTGAAATGTTCTCAGGCAGATTGACTTCGTACACAATTTTTTCCGTAGGTTGTTCGAAGCCATGCTTGCCATGCTCCTCGTGACCGCCCTTCTTGCGGCGGCTACCGCGGCGGCGTGCAACGCCTGCTTCTGCAGCTTCCAGAGCATTCAGCGAGAGGTTATGACCACGCTGCTTGCCGCGGGCACCCGGGATTGACGACTTGTCGAGACGACCACGTCCCGGCTTGCGGCGGGCGGGCTCATCTTTAGCCGGTGCATCGTGTAAGCGCTTCGGTCGACGATCAGCGTCTGCCTCAGCCGGTGCGGCGGCTGCGTTTTTAACTGCAGCTACCTTAGCTTTCGCCTCTTCAGCTTTGCGTTCTTCTTCCGCTTTGCGCTCAGCAACGGCAGCTTCCAACTCACGCGCCTGTCGCTCTTCCTCACGCTTGCGCCGAGCAGCGGCACGTTGACGTAGCACCTCGGGATCGACGTTTGCCGGATCCTCGTCAATTTCTGGTTCGGGCTCGGGTTCGGGTGCCGGTGCCGGCTCAACCGGCGCTTCAGCAACGGGCGCCTCAACTGCGACCTGGTCCTCAACAGCCTCTTCCGCCGCGACTTCTTCAGTCGGCTCAAGCTCGTCGCGCTTCACGTAGGTACGTTTCTTACGTACCTCAACGTTGACCGTGCGTTTGCCGCTGCCACCCGTGCGCAAGGTGCTGACCTGTTTGCGCTTGAGAGTAATTTTGCGCGGCGCAGCCGTGCTCTCCCCATGGCCACGCTTTAGGTAAGCCAAGAGAGTTTGCTTGTCTTCTTCAGATACCGCTTCCTCTGCCGCCGAGTGGGGCAGGCCGGCATCTTTCATTTGCGACAACAGTCGGTCGACGGAAGCACCTACCGTCTTTGCCAACTGTTCAACTGTCACCTGAGCCATTTGTTACTCCCTGATCTGTTTGGATTTGCTCACTTTAGATAGCCCTAAACTCAGGCCTCTTCCTCGGCAAACCACGGTGCGCGAGCTGTCATGATCAGCTCAGCAGCACGCGCTTCAGTCATTTCTTCAATTTCCATGAGGTCATCGACACTCTGCTCGGCTAGATCTTCCATGGTGACGATGCCTTTGCTGGCCATCAGGAAGGCGAGGTGGCGCTCCATTCCTTCCATTGTCAGTAGATCCTCTGCTGGCTCACCCGCGTCAAGCTGCTCTTCCGAGGCGATAGCCATGGTCAGCAGCGCATCTTTTGCACGCGTGCGGAGCTCTTCAGAGATATCTTCATCAAAGCCCTCGATAGACATCATCTCCTCGAGGGGCACGTAGGCGACTTCCTCAAGGGTTGTAAAGCCCTCTTCAACCAGGACACCTGCAACGTCCTCGTCCACATCAAGGGCCTCCATGAAGGTCTCCATGACCTGCACCGCTTCCGCTTCCTGCTTCTCAACGGCTTCATCAACGCTCATGACGTTGATCGTCCAGCCAGTCAATTCAGATGCCAGTCGTACGTTTTGACCACCGCGACCTATCGACTGGGCGAGGTTATCCTCACCAACGGCAACTTCCATGGTATTGCTGTCCTCATCGACTACGATCGACTCGACTTCGGCGGGTGACATTGCGTTAATCACCAGCTGGGCCGGGTTATCGTCCCAGAGAATGATGTCGACACGCTCGTTGTCGAGCTCGTTTGAAACGGCCTGAACACGCGACCCTCGCATACCCACACAGGCTCCGACCGGATCAATACGCTGATCGCCAGTCTTGACCGCGATCTTGGCGCGGGAACCTGGATCACGAGCCGCCGCACGGATCTGAATAACACCCTCGGAAATTTCCGGAACTTCAATTTTAAAGAGTTCGATCAACATTTCCTTGCACGATCGGGACAGAATCAGCTGGGGCCCGCGGGACTCGGTATTGATCTCGATCAGCACCGCTCGCACACGGTCGTTGATCCGGAAGGTCTCTCGACCCACCAATTCACCGCGAGGGAGCAATCCTTCAGCATTGTTACCCAGGTCGACAATAATATTGTCCCGGGTAACCTTCTTGACGATCCCGGCAAGCAAGTCGCCCACTCGATCTCGGTAAAGATCGACGATCTGTGCACGCTCGGCGTCACGTACCCGCTGAACAATGACCTGCTTCGCTGTTTGCGCCGCAATACGACCGAAGTCCACGTTTTCCACGACTTCCTTGTACACGTCGCCAACCTGCAAACTGGTATCTTTCTCAGCCGCTTCTTCGGTCGTGAACTGCGTGCCCAGCAAGGCCAACTCGGTATCAGGTACAACTAACCACTGACGTGTCGTCACATAGCTGCCCGTGTCCCGGTCGATGACCACCTCGATATCAGCTTCCTCGTCGTAACGCTTCTTAGCGGCCGTCGCCAGCGCCAATTCAATCGCCTCGAAAATGATGTCTTCCGAGACACCCTTCTCGTTTGAAACCGCCTCAGCGACCATCAGGATTTCTTTAGTCATTGCTTGCCTCTCAGCACTATCGACGCTACCGCCGAGTTTATTTCATATGTTGCCAATCGTTTTACCAACACTAAACATGTCAGCTCTTACTATTTCTTCTCACCCTTCGGGTTAGGCAGGCGCGGCTGAACCCGAGCCTTATCAATCTGCTTCATCGGGAGCAGATAGTCGTGGTCTTCCACGCGCACAACCACATCGTCTCCCTCAATACCTTGTAGCCAGCCCCGAAACCGGCGACGCCCCTCGAAAGGGAATCGCAGCCGTATCTCGATCGGCTCACCCACATACAAGCCGTACTGCTCTGGCTTGAATAACAACCGGTCAATGCCGGGGGAGGACACCTCGAGGGTGTACTCAGCACTAATCGGGTCCTCGACATCCATCACCGCGCTAACGTGGCGACTGACCTCGGCACAATTTTCAACCGTCACGCCGTTTTCGCTCTCGATGTATAACCTGAGCGTGGCGCGACGATTGGGAGAGATGAGCTCCAAACCCCAGAGCTGAAATCCGAGCGACTCAACAGTTGGCGCCAGCAGCTCCGACAATCGCGACTCTTTTCCTGCCATCGCCCGCCTCTCCTGCAAAAATTTACCAACCGCATTTTCTGCGGATACGAAAAAGCCCCATAAAGGGGCTTCACACGTGACGACAATCCGAGCAATGACTGTCGTCAATTTGGTAGCGGGGGCCGGATTTGAACCGACGACCTTCGGGTTATGAGCCCGACGAGCTACCAGGCTGCTCCACCCCGCATCAAAATCGTTTCGTGACCGCCCCCTGGGCACCATCGCAATACCGCTGCAACGCCGCTGGCTGTCACATGAGCCGGCTAAAGCCAACCCATCAGAGGCGCAGGAGTATAGGGATCACACCCCTGCCCGTCAACCCGCTCCGCACATTAAAACCCGCCTTATCCGAAGCATTCCCGGAGGTGCTCGCGGCGAGGATCCAGCGAGGCCTGGAATAGTCCCGCGTGTCGTTTGTTACTGCCGGATACGAAAAAGGCCCCCGATATGGGAGCCTCTTCGTTGGTTGGTGCGGAAGGCGGGACTTGAACCCGCACAGCCATAGGCCACTACCCCCTCAAGATAGCGTGTCTACCAATTCCACCACTTCCGCGTATACGTTAACCCTCGGGTAATTCTTCATTGAGGTCAATGCCTGCATCGTCTGTCGCGGGCAAATCACTCATTGCCTGAGGCTCAACTGATTCAGGTGCAACCTCGGGTAAATCACTTTGAGGTAAAGTCAGCTCGGGCTCTTGTGCCTGCTGAAAGGTTTCGACGGGCAATTCAAAACCCAGATCATCATCGTCTGCAGTGCGGCTGTCTGCAATAACAGCCAAGCCAAAGCTGGTGCTAAAGAAAGCGACAACCAACCATGCAGTCGATTTAGTCAGTACGTTGGCATTACCCGCGCTACCAAACAGCGTCTGTGATGCACCACCGCCAAACGAGGCGCCAATGTCAGAGCCTTTGCCCCGCTGCATCAGAATAAGGCCGATGATCGCAAGCGCTACCAGCAAATGCACAACCAAAATAATTTGTTCCACTACGTCCTCCCGGAGTCTGCCGCGGCTTTCGCTATTCCATGAAAGCTCTCCGCTTTCAAAGACGCGCCGCCAACAAGCGCTCCGTTAATCATATCGCAGGCAAATAATTCACCTGCCGTATCGGGCTTAACACTGCCCCCATAAATCACTGCTACCTGTGCCGCGTCGTCTGCAAATTTGTTGTGTAGACAATCGCGAATCCAACGATGCATCTCATTGGCCTGCTCCGCACTCGCCGAGACGCCAGTGCCTATAGCCCAAACTGGCTCGTAAGCGACAACCAGATCCTTCGGGTCAGCGCCGTCTAGCGAGCCTTCCAACTGAGCAGCAACCACTTTCTCGTGGTCCCCCGCTTCGCGCTGAGACAGGTGCTCTCCAACACAAACAATGGCTGTCAGACCCGCGGCTTGCGCTCTGGCGACTTTTTCCGCAACCAGTGCATCGGTCTCGCCATGATACTGGCGACGTTCCGAATGACCCAATATCACCCAGTCACAGCCCACTTCCACGGCCATGTCCGCACCCACCTCGCCGGTATAAGCACCCGCGTCGTGGGATGAACAATCCTGAGCACCCAACTCCATCTCCGGCAGCGACGATTTAACTGCCGACAGGTACGGGAACGGAGGGCACAGCACTGTTGTCACCGCAGCCGGATCGAGCTCGCCCAATGACAACCATTGCTCAGCAAAACCTTCAATGGCCGGCAACGCACCGTTCATTTTCCAGTTGGCTATTACCAAAGGCTTCATGGCCGAGGAACCCGTCGAAACAGGCGCGCGAGTCTACCCAAAGGTCTCGTTCACTGCAAGGATTGCAGATAGTTCTCGCAAACACCTCAATTCGCAGCCATCGGGCGGTGTCAGGCGGCATTCGCAATGGCATCCGCCACTCGCTGTGCCAACCGCTGAATTTCGTCCCCGTTATCACCTTCAACCATGACACGAATGACTGGCTCAGTCCCTGAGGGTCGCAGCAACAATCGACCGCGTCCTTCCAGCGCTGCCTCGACCTCTGCCTTGGCCTCAGCAACCGCCGGCGAGTCGGCGAGTGACACCCCACTGGATATCGGCACATTAACCAAGACCTGGGGCAGCTTATCCATGCCCCCACGCAACTGGCCGAGTGACTTACCGCTGTGAACAATCGCCACAAGCACTTGTAGTGCGGAAACAATGCCGTCGCCGGTGGTTGTCACATCGCTGCAGATCAAATGCCCCGATGACTCGCCACCGAGACACCAGCCCTCAGCGCGCATCACCTCTCGCACATAGCGATCTCCGACTTTGGCCCGCGCGAGTCGCACCCCGTGCTCAGCAAGTGCCAACTCGAGGCCCATATTCGACATCAACGTACCGACAACCCCCGCGTCAGACTTCCCCAACGCGATGCGATGCATCGCCATGATGTATAGCAGCTCGTCCCCATCGACCAAGGAACCGTCTGCGTCCACAAACAAGACACGATCGCCGTCACCATCAAATGCAATGCCCAGGTCGGCTCCGTGACTCGCTACCGCAGCCTGCAAGGCGGCGGGTGCAGTGGAACCGACCTCTTTATTAATGTTGTAACCATCGGGGTTCGCGCCGATGACTTCGACACTGGCACCCAACTCGGAAAACACCGCCGGAGCGATGTGATAGGTGGCGCCGTTGGCGCAATCGAGCACAATCTTTAACCCACGCAAGCTATGCTTTTCAGGAAACGTCGACTTACAAAACTCGATATATCGCCCAGCCGCATCAACGACCCGTGTCGCTTTGCCGAGGTCGCGCGAATGCGCCGTGGTGAGGGGTTCATCGATGGCAGCCTCAATCGCCAATTCGATCTCGTCGGGCAGCTTCGCACCCTGATCACAAAAGAACTTAATGCCGTTGTCATAAAAGGGATTATGGGAGGCACTAATTACGATCCCGGCTGCAGCGTTCTGGGTACGGGTCATTAAAGCCACGGCTGGCGTGGGCATAGGACCCAGAAGCTTTACATTAACCCCTGCCGCCACTAGGCCCGCTTCAAGCGCGGATTCAAACATGTAGCCCGATACCCGGGTGTCCTTACCGATGATCACAGTCGGATGCCCGTCCCACTCACGCGCAAAAACCCGCCCGCAAGCCCAGCCCAACTTGAGCATGAAGTCGGGGGTAATCGGATCCTCTCCAACCTTGCCACGAATGCCATCGGTACCAAAATACTGTTTCTTCATGGGGTTACTGTTTCCATTGCTGTCACCATAGCCAGTGCGTCGACCGTTTCCTGAACATCGTGCACGCGAAGTAGCCTCGCCCCACCCATTGCAGCGATTACCGCCAACGCCAAACTCCCCGGCAACCGATCGAGGTTCTCACGGGGAACGACTTTGGCAATCATCGATTTACGTGACAATCCCGCCAACACTGGCGGACCAATCGCACAAATCTCCGAGATTCTTCGGAGCAATTCAAAATTGTGAGCGAGGGTTTTACCAAATCCAAATCCGGGGTCGAAGAGAATCTGGGTCGGGAGTATACCTGCAGCCACCGCGGCGCCCTGTCGCTCGCGCAAGAATGCGGCAACATCAGCAACAACGTCCTCATAACAGGGGCTGCTCTGCATGTTCTGCGGGTCACCCTGCATGTGCATCAAACAGACAGGCAGCGCGGCCTCGGCAGCCGCGGCCAGCGCCCCTTTGCGGCTGAGCGCGCGCACATCGTTAATCATCCCAGCGCCGAGGCGAGCGCCTTCGGTCATTATCACGGGCGTACTGGTATC
>CBFHHJ010000078.1:0-7023 GCA_965655505.1 Luminiphilus sp. | reverse complement strand
ACTACAAGTTTGACCTGCCGCGGCGCTGGATCAATTCGGGCGGGCTAGGAACGATGGGCTTTGGACTTCCCGCAGCCATGGGTATCAAGCTTGCACTGCCCGATGCTGAAGTGGCTTGTATTACTGGCGAAGGCAGTATCCAGATGAACATTCAGGAACTCTCGACCTGTAGCCAGTACGGCTTGCCGGTGAAGATCATCAGCCTGCGTAATAACTATTTAGGCATGGTGAAGCAGTGGCAAGACATGCAGTACGACGGCCGCTACTCAGAAAGTCATTACGCCGCGTCGCTGCCTGACTTTACCAAGCTTGCGGAGTCCTACGGTCACGTCGGTATTCGGGTAGAAAACAAAGCCGACTTAGAGCCTGCAATGCGCGAGGCGTTTTCATTGAAAGATCGCCTGGTCTTCCTCGATATTTTTGTTGAGCCCCACGAGCACGTGTATCCAATGCATGTAGCTCCGAGCGGTGCAATGAAAGACATGTGGCTCAGCAAAACGGAGAGAACCTAAGATGCGACGTATTCTGTCTGTTTTGCTTGAAAACGAGCCCGGCGCCCTGTCTCGAGTGGTGGGATTGTTCTCACAGCGTGGCTATAACATTGAGACCTTAAACGTAGCGCCGACTGAGGATGAGTCGCTGTCACGGTTAACGGTAACGACAAGTGGCGATGATCTGAAGATTGAGCAAATCACCAAGCACCTCAATAAATTGATCGACGTGGTGAAAGTGGTTGATTTGACTGAGGGAGCGCACGTTGAGCGCGATCTGTTGTTGGTTAAAGTCAAAGCGGTGGGCCAACAGCGCGACGAGGTGAAGCGCACCACGGATATTTTCCGCGGCCAGATCGTCGATGTGGGCCCCAGCACCTATGTGGTTCAGTTGACGGGTCCCACCGATAAGCTGGATTCTTTCGTCGCCGCATTGGGCGAAACCGAAATCCTCGAGGTGGTACGTTCAGGGGTTGCGGGTATGGCGCGGGGCGAGAAGATTCTCGCGCCCTGATTGCGTCGAAGCATCGATGACCGTGTATAGCTCCTGAGTCCCGGGGGCTATGCGCAATGGTCGGGGAAGTGCCTGCTATTAGTGCTTCTCGCGTGCGCGACTAGCGCTCATCGCATGCACGCCGGCCGGTCCCTGAAGTGCTCCCTCGATTCACACGGTTTGCGTTTAGCAATAAAGCTTTCGAGGACCGCAGCCAGCAAGCAGCCAGCAAAAAGGCGCTTGCTTAGCTGCCTGAAGAGATGGCTTGCATCCCAGTCATAAACCCACGCAACTCCTCGCCAACGATTTCCACTGGGTGGTTTCGAATGGCGTCATTGACTTCAATGAGCGTTCGGTTGTCGACCGCGTTGCTGCCTGTGATACCGCCACCAATCACATCTGTGCTCAAACCCGCCACGAAGTCTTTCAGTAAGGGGCGGGCGGCTTGATCAAAGAGGTAGCAGCCGTATTCGGCCGTGTCCGAGATGACAACATTCATTTCGTAGAGCTTCTTGCGAGCAATAGTGTTGGCAATCAAGGGTGTCTCATGCAGTGACTCGTAGTAGGCCGACTCCTCGACAATACCTGCATCAACCATGGTCTCAAAGGCGAGTTCCACTCCAGCCTTCACCATAGCCACCATCAAAATGCCCTGATCATAGTAGGTCTGCTCATCAATGGGGTCGTCAGTGAGTGCCTGCTTTTCAAAAGCGGTCTCGTTGGTCTCAGCGCGCCACTTGAGCAAGTTGGCATCGTCGTTGGCCCAGTCAGCCATCATCGTGCTCGAAAACGCGCCCGACATAATGTCGTCCTGGTGCTTCTCAAACAGCCCTCGGAGGATGTCTTTCATCTCCTCGGCGAGTTCAAATGCGCGAATTTTGGCGGGGTTGCTCAGGCGGTCCATCATATTCGTGATGCCACCTTGCTTCAGACCCTCGGTCACCGTCTCCCAGCCATACTGAATCAGCTTCGCTGCGTATCCGGGCTCCACGCCCAGCTCGACCATGCGATCAAAGCCAAGGATCGAGCCCGTTTGCAGCATGCCGCAAAGGATCGTTTGTTCGCCCATCAGGTCAGATTTCACCTCGGCGATGGGTGAAGATTCCAGTACGCCCGCGCGGTGACCGCCGGTGCCGACCGCGAGCGCTTTGGCAATTTCCAGACCCTTGTTTTGGGGATCGTTTTCGCGGTGTACCGCAATAAGAGTGGGGACGCCAAATCCTCGCAGGTATTCTTCGCGAACCTCGGTACCGGGACATTTGGGGCACATCATAACGACGGTGATGTCGCTACGAATCTGCATACCTTCTTCGACGAGGTTAAAGCCGTGGGCGTAATCAAGGCAGGCGCCTTCTTTCATGAGTGGCATGATCGCGGTGACGACACTGGTGTGCTGCTTGTCGGGGGTGAGGTTCAGTACCACGTCGGCGGTTGGAATGAGTTCTTCGTAGGTGCCTACTGTGAAACCGTTTTCTGTCGCCCGCTGCCATGAGGGACGCTTCTCTTCGATAGCGGCTTGACGCAGCGTGTAAGACACATCCAACCCAGAGTCGCGTAGGTTCAGGCCTTGGTTCAGACCTTGAGCGCCACATCCGACAATGACCAGTTTTTTGCCTTTTAAGGGCTCTACACCGTCGCGAAACTCATCAGAATCCATGAACCGGCACTTGCCGAGTTCCAATAATTGGATGCGAAGGGGCAGGGTATTGAAGTAGTTGCTCACCGGAGACTCCTGGAGGGGCTGTTGTTGCGTTGAAAGACTATGGGTAATAAATCGGCGCGCAGTATACCCTCACCGAACAGAAAATGCTGTCTCTTTGCGGCTGAGCCTTTAATAAGGGCGCTTGCAAGTAGCCGGTAGTGGCATAGGTAGCCTGTTAAGATACTGGTCAGTAAACCCGGCTATAAAAGACAGCAATAAAGAGAGAGCGTTGATGACAGGTTCAGATAAGCAAGCGGAAGACGATAGTCAGGCGGATGACCTCGAGCGAGCTGCAGAGCAGCTAGAGAGGCCGCTTGCCTCGCTGATCGGCGATTACGAGGAGGGCGAGGAGCACGCTCAGAGTCGAGCCCGCGGTGTGTTTCTGCTCCCCAACATCATAACCACTGGAGCATTGTTTTGCGGTTTCTACGCTGTGATTGCCGGCATGCAGAACGACTTTTATGCGGGTAGTGTAGCGATTTTTGTGGCGATGGTGCTCGATGGTCTTGATGGACGCATCGCACGTCTGACCAATACCACCAGTGCGTTTGGGGCCGAGTTCGATAGCATGGCGGACATGGTCTCCTTCGGAGTTGCGCCGGCACTGCTGATGTTCAATTGGGCGCTCACGGACATTGGCAAGGCGGGATGGGTGGCTGCTTTTATATTTACCGCCTGTGCGGCATTGCGGCTTGCGAGGTTCAATACTCAGCTCGGTAAAACCGATAACCGATTTTTCAGTGGCCTCGCGAGCCCCGCCGCTGCCGCCCTGGTAGCTGGGAGTGTTTGGATTGGTCAGGCACTGGAAATCGATGCGACCGCCCCGACGATGGCGATTTTACACGCAGCGCTGCTGATTTTTCTCGGGTTTTTGATGATCTCAAGCTTCCCCTATTACAGCTTCAAGAGTCTGAATCTTGAGGCGCGAGTGCCGTTTGTGCGGGTGTTGTTGTTCTTGGCTTTATTGGGATTGGTCGCGCTCAACCCACCTGTCGCGATGTGGTTACTGTTTTTTGCCTATGCGCTTTCAGGTCCGGTGCAACATTTGCGCCGTAATGTGGTCAAACGATCAAGCAAAGCGACTACCGTACCTGCGTCGGCATCTTCCGATAATGAGGCGGTCAGCGATCCTCAAAACGGAGACACAGATAGCAGTGAAGCGGGCAAAGCGAAGTTATAACGACCCCACAATAGCGTCCTCAGACATTACCCCCGAGGCCGTCTTCTTAAACCGCCGAAACCTCATAAAGGCCGCCGCAGCAGGGCTTGCAGGCACGGTCGTGGGGGAGGGCAGTGCGGCGGATAACCCACCGAAGCCCCTGGCATTTACTGACGTTGATAAAGAGGCTCCGGGCTTGTTCACGGACGAGCAACTCACGCCCTATAACGACGCAACCTCCTACAACAACTTCTATGAATTCGGCACCGACAAATCAGATCCGGCTGACCACGCTCATGCCATGAACACCGACCCGTGGTCGATTGAGGTGGGTGGTCTCGTTGGTAAGCCCGGAAAGCTGAACTTGGAAGACGTGCTTGGTGGATTTGATTTGGAAGAGCGCGTTTACCGTTTTCGCTGCGTCGAAGCCTGGTCCATGGTAGTGCCATGGATTGGCTTTCCCCTTGCGGATTTGCTTGCGCGTTTTGAGCCGCTGCCCGAGGGCAAGTACGTCGCATTCGAGACCTTGTATCGGCCTTCCGAAATGCGTGGTACGCGATCCTTTACATCCGTCATCGACTGGCCCTACCGAGAAGGCCTGCGGATCGATGAGGCGATGAATCCCCTCACTTTGATGACTGTGGGTCTTTACGGTAAGACGCTCCCTAATCAAAGCGGCGCGCCGTTGAGATTAATTGTGCCCTGGAAGTACGGTTTCAAAAGCATCAAGTCGATTGTCTCGATCAAGGTTGTTGATCGGCAACCGCGTACCAGCTGGCAGGAGCTTGCTCCGCAGGAATATGGCTTTTATAGCAATGTTAACCCTGAGGTCGATCATCCGCGCTGGTCGCAGCGCTTTGAGCGTCGTTTGCCATCGTCCCTATTTAAGCCAAATCGGATTCCGACCAAAATGTTCAATGGGTATGAGGCCCAGGTGGCACATTTGTACTCGGACATGGATTTACGAAAGTACTATTGAGGACTGAGCGATGGCCAGGCGGATCAATGGCAAACAGAAGGATTTAGACGGTTTCTCCGTGACTCGGATCCTGCCAAACCCCCAGCAACGAATGGTCGGACCGTTCATTTTTTTCGACCATATGGGGCCTGCGGAATTCGAGCCCGGCGGTGGCATTGACGTCCGGCCGCACCCTCACATCGGCCTTGCCACAATCACCTACCTCCTAGAGGGCGCGATGCTCCATCGCGACAGTCTTGGCAACAACCTCGAGATCATACCCGGTGATGTGAACTGGATGACCGCCGGTTCGGGCATTGTGCACTCAGAGCGCGAGACCCATGAGGTCAAAGCCGGTCGGCATCGTCTTGATGGGTTGCAGGCCTGGGTCGCGCTGCCGGAGGCTTTTGCAGAGGTGCAGCCGAGTTTTGCGCATATCAAAAAGGCTCAGTTGCCGCATTATATCTATGACGGCGTATTCGCTCGGCTGATTATTGGCGAGGCCTTTGGGATGACCTCGCCAATCAAGACCTATTCACCGATGTTTTATCTCGACGCAATTATCAGTGGGGGTAAAACCCTTGCGCGTCCCTGCGATGATTACGAGTGCGCGGTGTATGTGCTGTCGGGAGAAATAAAGCTGGGCAATGAATCGTTTAAACCCGGTGACTTTGTGATGCTCGATGAGGAGCATGAAATCACGGCACTTAACAACGCGAGGGTCATGTTTATTGGTGGTGAGCCCTGGGAGAGGGTTCCACATATTGAATGGAACTTCGTGTCCTTTAGTACTGATCGCATTGAGCAGGCAAAAGCTGACTGGTTAGCGAACCGGTTTCCAGCGATTGATGGCGACTGTCGAGAGCTCACACCATTGCCTGGTGCCCCTGCTCCGTGAATCGGCCTCGTGCGCTAGGTGCCGTCGCTACCTATTTAAACAGTGCAGCTTTGTTGCGCGTATTCGTTTTCCTCGCTGCGCTGGCTCCGTTCTTGATCATCGTATTGCAGGTCGCCCGCAATGAGCTCGGCCCTGATCCTGCCGAACGACTCATGCACATGACGGGGGAGTGGGTTCTTCGGTTTCTCGTAGTGGTGCTGCTGGCGCGCCCGCTCGCACAGTGGGGTTGGCCGGCATTGTTTCGCTACCGCCGCATGATGGGTTTGTTTCTATTTTTCTACGCCACGCTCCACCTTCTGGTGTTTGCGCAAGTGTATGTCGGCTGGAGCGGAGCGATTCTTGTCGAAGAGTTGCGTGAGCGCCCCTATGTGCTGGTGGGCTTCGCCGCTTGGTTATTGTTGGTGCCGCTCGCCGTGACCTCTACCGATGGCTGGCGCCGCCGACTGCGGCAGCGCTGGCGCACGCTTCATCAGGCGGTATACGCCGTGGCAGTGCTTGGATGGCTGCATATCTTCTGGTTGTCGCGATCGGATATTGGTGCTGCCGTGTTCTATGGCGCGGTGTTTTTGGTGCTGCTGGGCTGGCGTATGAAAGTTTTTTTCAACAAACGGTTGCGCGCTCGCGCCAAGGCTTGATAGAGTCCGCGCCCTCGCTTGAGGGCCGCTTTTTAGCCTTTTCAATGTCGAGGAGGCTGGTTTAGAAGGCGCTTTTCAAAATAACGCTTGCTAACAGTTGAAAGCTGCGTAAAATGCGCAGCCCGCGTCAGGGAAAGCCTGTCAAACGGCACGTGGCGCGACCCGGAAAACCAGTAAACTTTTTAAAGAAAAAGCTTGCAAGGATCCAAAAAGCGCGTATTATTCGCGCCTCGGTTGAGCGATGCCTCTGCCGAATAACTAGGTCCCAGCGACCAGTTGCTACTTAAAAACATAGATGAAGACAGATGTGTGGGCACTTGTTGGAGTAGTTGTCACAAACTATTTCAGAAACAACAAGTGACCTATTAATTCAATAGTTCTAGATTGATGTTTCTGAGCTGAGATTTGGGTGGTAAAGCAGGTTATCGCGTAATCACCCCCTCTTGCTTCGGCAGAGGTAAAAGATTCTTCAACTGAAGAGTTTGATCATGGCTCAGATTGAACGCTGGCGGCAGGCCTAACACATGCAAGTCGAGCGAGAAAAGTCTTCGGACTGAGTACAGCGGCGGACGGGTGAGTAACGCGTAAGAATCTACCTAGTAGTGGGGGACAACTCGGGGAAACTCGAGCTAATACCGCATACGCCCTACGGGGGAAAGCGGGGGACCTTCGGGCCTCGCGCTATTA
>CBFHHJ010000077.1:0-7186 GCA_965655505.1 Luminiphilus sp. | reverse complement strand
CCATCGAAAACAGCCCTCCACCGAGCACCATCGCGAGTACAGCACCCGTCGTCGACAGCAAAGCGATATAGGTGGCGCCGTCGCCAAAATCGAGCGCATCGGTATCGTCGCTGAAATACCACTGGGGCTGGACGAGAATAGACGCGGTGCGATCAAGAACGTGATGAAACTGCATGGGGTCACCCTTCGTTTTCCGTCACCTTAGGGTAGTGCACGGTCAAGGTTTTGTCCTCTATCCCGTGTGAAATGATTGAAAGTTGTCGGTGGAGCCCCTGTTTTGACCGCTACGGGTATGGCGATCAGCGGGCGCTTTTGCCATGATGTTGTTAGTCAACTTTGCCACCGCCAGCACCACATTGGGCTCGCGGTGGTGGGTTATGTCTTTGGCCAGCAAGAGTTCGAAAATCATGAGCACTCCTACCAGTATCCGCGACTGCATGCACCGAAACCCTCTCACGATTGTGACCAGTGCGCCGCTGGCAAAAGCCATCGAACTGCTGGTTGAGTTCAAGCTAACCGGATTGACAGTGGTTGATGATGAGGGCGTGCCCTGTGGCAAAGTGACGGAGCTGGATTGCATCCGCGCGGTGTTAAACGCGATTTATAACGATGGCAATCCCGAAAACGTCTCGGTTGAACAAGCCATGACCACTGAAGTGCACGCCTGCGCGCCGGAGGAGAGCATTGTGGAGGTGGCTCAACGGATGATCGATTCCCATCAGCGCCGTAACGCCGTTATACAAAACGGCAAGTTGGTCGGTCAGGTCAGCTCGAGTAATATTCTCTGGGCATTGATGGAGCACTCCAGAGGAAAGGCATCCCAGCGCTAAAGCGCTTGTACTAAATCGTCAGCACACCCGCCCGGACCTCAGGGATCTAGGCGCGAGACGATAAGATTGAGTTTGCCTGCGAGCCACATGCCGGCAACCATCGCTACACAGAATACAATCGTTGACTGATGCCCGTACGCGAGTGCAGTAATGGCGGGTCCTGGGCAATATCCCCAAATTCCCCAGCCGATGCCGAATAGACTACCGCCGACGAGCAAGCGTGCGTCGATCGCCTTATTTGTGGGTAGATTAAATGCCGCTGCGAACGCCGGTTTTGACTGCGCGGTTATCCATGGAGTTGCTCCCAAGCTAACCAGCAGCGCGCCGCCCATCACAAACGCCAAATCGGGATCCCAGTTGCCCGCTAGATCAAGAAACCCGATCACTTTTTCAGTGTCAGTCATGCCCGACAGCGCAAGGCCAATGCCAAAAATGAGTCCGGTCAGTAGTGCAGGCCAGTCCTTCATGTCAGCACTCCAAATAACTGGCGTGTCACAAACACGGTGACCACGCCGGTTGTCATGAACGTCATTGTCGCGACGAGTGATCGAACGGATAGACGGCCGATTCCACAAACCCCGTGACCACTGGTGCAGCCGCTACCCATGCGGGTCCCCACGCCAACGATCAAACCGGCTAAGGCTGCGAGCCACAGTGGACTCTCCGACGGCACCGGTATGGGTTTGCCGGTAATGGTATGTGCCAAAGCGCCGCCGGCGACCAAGCCAATGATGAACAACCAGCGCCAGCTGCGGTCCGGGCCGCCAATTGCGCCCCATAAAATACCGGATACTCCCGCAATACGTCCCATGGTGGCGAGTAACCCCATGGAGGCCACGCCAATCAATACGCCCCCGGCAATCGGGAGCAAGAACGCTTCCATTGTGATCTCCAAACTCTGTTTATGACCCGCGCTGAGGCCGCGCCCGCTGGTCTCGTGCATCGAGATCCGATCTACGAGTTATACGGTCTGTCGGTTCAGTTTGAGGCGGTATTCGTTGGTGCGGTATCAGCCTTCGCCGCAAGCCATGATCAACTAGCCGCGAAGTATAAACCTTATGTTCACGGGGTGTCAGGAAGTGCCGAATACGGGAGAGGTGTTGCGTTACTGAGGCGCTGGCCAGCCTTGCTCGATGAGACCGTTTTCTTCCTTGGCCGAAAGGGCAACGCCAGACGCTGCAGAGTCTATAAACTGAGCAACAGAATGCAGGTCGCCGCTACCCGCCGGACGGTATGCTGCTTCCTGGTCTAGGAATACTTCTCTGCCCACGACTTGGGTGACCCAGCTGCCATCATGGCGACAGGCGACGCCTCGCCAGTGGTTCTCGTCTGACGCCAGCATGAATTCTCGACACCAAGCGCCATTCGCGGCGGGAAAAGTGAGTACTGCGCGCATCTCTCGGCCATCCGCAAGGGCATCCCAGCCTTCTGCTTTCGAGGGCAGTGTATCGAGGGCCTGTGCCAAAGCATTGTCCATGCCTGGGGTCGCACTGGGGGAGGTTGCGGAGAACTGCAGGGCTACGCCAATTGCGAGCGTGATTGTTGCGGCGGCAGCCACAAGCCCCATGGGCAGGCGAAACCAGCTCACGGCGGTCGGTTGCTTCGAGAGTTTGGCGACCAACAAAGGGGATACCGTGACCGGATCGGCATCCTGCAAGGCGCGCAGCGTTGTGTCGTTGCGCTGAAACTGCTCAAGGCGATTCGCCAGCGCGGTGTCGTTTTTAAGACGCAGCTCAAGATTAAGGCGCTCATCGCTACCCAACTCGCCGTCGATATACCGGCACAACAGTTGATCGTCCTGCTGTCCTTTTGCGTCCAAACTATGAATGTCGGCCATTGCCGTCTCCCAAATAATTCCCCCCTCCCAAGCGGGGGGTGCGCACCCGGTTTTGGGTGCTAGTGCCGGGTCGCGCTCTTTGGCGCTTAAATGACCCCAACTCCTATCTTGCAAATCAAACTTAATTGTTAGTCCAGCTTATCTGCCAGACTGCGGCGCGCTCGCGCGACTCGACTCATTACTGTTCCCAGCGGAATGTCCAATATCTCGGCGACTTCCGCGTAAGACCTGCCTTCAACTGCCACTAACAGCAGAGCAGATCGTTGTTCTTCGGGCAAAGTTTCCATTGCCTTGCCGGCGCGCTCCAGTGCGATTTGTGTATCGCCACTGGGACCAATTACGCCAAGGTCACTGTTAGCCGCGACCTCATTTTGCGCATATCTGCTGCGAACCTCCCTCGAACGGAGCTCATCTAGCCAGATATTGCGACAAACCCGGTAACTCCACTTCGCTACGTGAGCGTCCGCCGGCATGCCCTTTTCCAGCAAGCGTTCAACGGTCAGCTGCAGTAAATCTTCAGCGTCGGTGCTATCGCCCGTGAGCGATCGGCAAAACCGCTTCAGACCCGCTAACTCGGTCATCAAGGTCTGTCGTTGATTATCGCTGAGCACTGTCATCGCTTGCCTGTTAGAATCCTGACGGTTAGGGGGCGGTTTTTATTCCATTGATGCGGCGAGGGAATGTCGAGAGGTGGTGAAACGTCTTTATTGTATGCGACCCGCTGGGGTTGAAGGATACGAGAGATGCAGATTAAGTCCACAGGAAATACCGAATTGCTTCGCCGCTGGCTAGTGGTCGCAATAGCGACGCTGGCGCTAGGCATGCTTGCGGCCCCGTCCTACGCGCAACTGACGTTCGGCGGCGTTGAGGTGGCTGAAGATGAGGTTGAGGAGCAAGTCGAGGATCAAGTCGAGGAAGTCGTCGAAGAGGAGACCACCGACGTAGCGGAAGAAGCCGTGGACGATGTGGTTGAAGAGCAGGTGGTCGACGCTGCCGAAGACGAGATTGAAGATCAGCTCACGTTTGGCGGGATTCAAGTAGAGATCGACGATCAAGTAGAAGAGCAGGTCGAAGACGCCGTTGAAGACGACGTGGTTGACGATACCGAAGATGCCGTCCAAGAAGAGGTTGCGGACCAAGCTGAGGAAACCGTTGAGGAGCAGGTCGCCGATCAAGCCGAGGAGACCGTAGAAGACCAGGTGGCTGAGGATTCAGAGCAATCTGTGGAAGAGCAGGTTGAGGAGGCGACCGAGCAGCAGATTGTCGACGTCACTGAGGAAACGGTAGAGGACACGCTCACCGACGAGGTTGAGGACTCAGTATTGGCGGCCACCGAAGAGGAGGTGACTTCCTCGGTTGAGGCCGATACCCAAGATCAGGTGGCGGACGCCGTAGAGTCCTCGGTCGAGGATCAGGCTGAGGCGGAAGTCGAAGATCAAATTGCAGAAGCATCGGAATCTGACGTCGAGGACGCCGTTGATGATTCGGTTGCGGTGGCGGTAGAGGAGTCTGTGGCGGATGCCACTGCCGAGCAAGTCGATGCAGCGGTTAACGATTCTACGGAAGACGCTGTTGATGATGCGGTTGCGGTCGCTGTTGATGAGTCGGTGGCTGATGCTACCAGCGAGCAAGTTGATTCCGCGGTTGATGATTCTACAGAGAACGTTGTCGACGATGCCGTCGCGGATGCAGTTGCTGATTCTGCAGAAGATTCGATCGCTGAAACGGTGGTTGCGACCGCCGATGATGCTGTTGTTGACCAGGTCGCTGAAACCACTACCGAGGCTACCGAGTCGGCGGTTGAAGGCGCCCTCGAGTCGGGTGTTTCTGATGCGGTTGAGATAAGCTCCGAGGGCGCTCTCGAAGTGGCATTGCTGGCTTCCACTGAGGCGAGATTAGAGGCCGAAGTTGATGAGATGCTGGACACGATCGAAGCGGATATCGATATCGACGAGCATCGCATTCACCGCGGTCAATGGTTGGTCATGGCAGAGCCCAGTGTCTTTCAGGAATTGGCCGACGAGGGTTATCTGTTTGACAGTTATACCGATCTTCCCGGCCTGGGGCTCCGGCTCGCCGAGGTAGCCGCGCCAGCCAGTTTCGATATCTCGTCAGCACGCGAAGGTATTATGGATGTGGTGGGTTCTGATCGCGCCGAGGTTGATCTCAACCACATTTACACCGCGGGTGCACCCGAAACGCTGGCTTATGAGTCAGGGATATCGCCTAGAGATGCCATGGTGTTCCCCGAGGACATGGATGCACTGGCGATGCGCATAGGCATTATTGACAGTGCAGTCGATGCCGAGCACCCGTCCCTTGAAAAGGCCAACATCAATGCGCGTGCTTTTACTAATGACACCGATGATTTGCCTGATTTTCATGGCACTGCTATCGCGTCAATTTTCGCAGGGGATAATCCAGAGCTGCAAGGCCTTGCACCCAATGCTGAGCTGTTCACGGCCTCTGTCTTCGAGCGCGATGCGGATCAAGGGGAAATTGCGAGTACGGTGAGCCTGGTTAAAGCCCTTGATTGGCTTTTATCGTCAGAGGTTGATGCCGTTAATCTCAGTCTCGCAGGGCCCCCCAACCGACTCTTAGAGGTCGCGCTCAAGCGTGTCGCTCAGCAAGGCGTCATGGTGTTAGCAGCTGCGGGTAACGGTGGTCCGATGGCCAGACCTAAATATCCTGCTGCCTATGACACTGTTGTTGCCGTTACCGCGGTGGACAACAAGGGACGAGCATTCCGTCTCGCCAACCGAGGCGATTATCTTGATCTGGCTGCCCCCGGTGTCAATCTTAGGCACGCTCGCGCTGGAGGCGGTTATGCAGCGTCCTCGGGGACGTCATTTGCGGTGCCGTTTGCTGCAACCGCCGCCGCGCGCCTGAAGCATCGTGAGCCTGGTGCTGACGTGTTGGCCACACTATACGCAAGCGCTACTGATCTTGGTCCACCCGGGCGTGACGACATCTACGGTTACGGGATGTTAACGCCGTAGGTTTGTAAGTGGTCGGTTGAATTCAGAACAAGATCTCAATGCGCGTACCCACTAGGGATTGCTCATAGTCTGCGGCTGGCAGGTTGGAGACGTAGTCACTGTATCCCGCATAGACAAGCCATTGGATGTGTTCACCAAATGGCACTTCCATTTCTATTTTGAAGCGCGTTCGGTCGTCATCACGTTCCTCCCCGATGCTAGGGGTAATTCCGGTATAGTCCCTGACCTCATGACGCAGCCCGAGTTCGACAGTTGCGAGCCGGTCACCTAATTCGAAACGCTGAACGAAGCGTATTTTGACTTGGTGAGCATCGTAGTCAAAGCGGTCGGCCTGACTGTTCTCAGTACGGTAGTTGTAACCAATGTTGAAGTAACGTCTCAGTCCCCGCCAGAAATAATACGAGTCGAGTTCTAGCCCATCATTGATGGCGTTACGACCTCTGCGGCGGGACACATCTTTTTCGCCATGCACATACGCTCCGCGTAAAAACCAACGTTTACTGACGAAGCCAGACAGCGAGGGAGAAATGCGTTGGTAGGTGAGGAAATCGTCACCATCGAGTAGCGCGGCAATATAAAAATAATTGATGCCTGCAGTGACAGCGCCCAGGTCACTACTCAAGTTCGCGCCCAACATGTGCGTCTCTCGGCTTAGGGTATCGAAAGACTGATAATCAACACGCGAGTAGCCATAGGATAAGGACGCCGCGGTGCTGTCGGTGAGGTCTGAATCCAACGCGAGATCAAGGGATGAGACCAGCGCGTTATCGCCCAAATTACTGGCTCGATCCAGCTCATCGACTGCAACGTTACTGTCGTATTCATAGCCTAAACCCAACGCGCCTGAGAGTTCAGTTTCTGCGAACGCAAGCCTAGGCACGACCATCATGATAATGGCGGTAAGAAGGAGGTAGAGGGCGTTGTGTCGTGTGGTTAACAGCATGGATCGCCGTGGCTGGCTTAAGTGCCGAGGAGATAGGAGGGTACTGCATGGGGTCGTGCAGCTCAATTATGTTACTTAATGTTCTACCGCTAGGTGAGTGATGCCCAGCGCTCTGGTATTCTGCACGCTTTGCTAAATAACGAGGTTTTCCAATGTCAGAGCAGGATCAGCATCTTGAAGCAATGAACCGGTTTATTGCGGTTGCCAATGAAATGAAGAATGACGGCTCGCCCACCCATGTTGTGTCATGGGCCATGATGACCGCGTCGGCGGTATATGCCACCTATTCAGTGGCTGGTAACACTGGGGGGTTGAACCCCACGGGCATTGATAAAGTCGTCGATACTTATCGCCAGTGTCTTGAGCAAGTGCAGACTGCACGAAAACAGGAGCTGACAGAGAAGGGTGCCGAGATCGAGAACGAGCAGCCTTAGACTAAGGTTTGAGTTTTTGAAGCGTTTCCTTAAAACCGCTGTTCACAATAAAGCGTTCTAATTCGGCCAGTGGCAGGGGTTTGCTAAACAGGAACCCCTGAATAATGTTGGCTCCAAGCTCGCGCAACCGGTGGAACTGAGCG
>CBFHHJ010000076.1:4387-7186 GCA_965655505.1 Luminiphilus sp. | reverse complement strand
TAACGCGGTCGTGCTCGATGGCGCAGTGATTGGCAAGAATTGTTTAATCGGTGCTGGCGCTTTGGTGACGGGCGGGATGGAAATACCGGATAACTCTCTGGTGCTGGGTTCCCCGGCCAAGGTTAAGGCAACGCTGACGGATGAGCAGGTTGCAGCGATGGCCCTTGGGGCTGAGCATTACGTGCACAATGCGGCGCACTTCGCCGAGCACCTGGAGCCGATGGATGACTGATAACCCCCCTCAAAGCCCTTGTGTGTCAATTTGTGCGCTCGATGAAAATGATGTTTGTCAGGGCTGCTTCCGAACCGGGCCGGAAATCACTGACTGGTTTATGGCCGATGCTGCGCGCAAGCGAGAAATTTTGATCGCCAGTGAAGAGCGGCGTCGTAGAAGCACCCGCGTGACCTTGCTTTAGTGCCGTGGGGAGGGGCGGCTTAGGCCGCGCTAGAGGTCAGCTCTGATTCGCTTTTGGTGAGGGGTTTAATCATCACGCGACTGATGAGGTTGCCGTCGATTTGCTCGACCTGCAGCAGGTAACCCGGAATTCTGACCGCGACCTGCCCAGAAGGGAAAGCTTCTAGTGCTTCCAGCGCTAAGCCACTGATCGTCTTTGGCCCGTCTGTGGGCAGATCCCAGTCTTGCTGACGGTTGAGATCCCTTATGCTCAGGGTTCCCGAGCAGATGGTACTGCCGTCGCTCAGTGTACGCACCTCGACATTGTCCTGCGCTAGGTTTGAGGTGAACTCGCCAACGATCTCCTCGAGAATATCTTCAAGTGCGACCAGTCCCATCACATCGCCGTACTCATCAACCACCATGCCAAGTCGTAATTTCTTCTGCTGAAACTGCAGTAGTTGTGTGTGTAGGGGCGTGTTTTCAGGAATGAAGTAGGGGCTCTCCATCTCGGTCTCTAGCGCGCTTCGATTGAGCCCCGAGCCATCAAGTACCCTGCTCAGGTTGCGCATATGGAGTACGCCTTTGATGTTGTTAATGTCTTCATGCCAGACGGGCAGCAGTGTATGCGTGCTGTTTTGAAGCTGCTCGAGGATCTCATCGTCCTCGTCATGCAAGTCAATGCCAAACACTTCGTTTCGAGGCACCATAATATCGTCGACGGTGACCTGCTCCAGATCGAGAATGTTTACCAGCATCCGGCGGTGTCGACTTGGAATCATAGAGGCCGACTCGGTCACAATGGTTCTTAGCTCTTCCTGAGAAAGCGCTTCACCTTCTTGGTCTTCAGGCTTAAAGCCCATCAACTTCAGAATGCCATTGGTAATGCTGTTGATTGCCATGACCAGCGGCATGAATACTTTCAGGAGTGGCAACAGAATGAGGCTAAAAGGAAAGGCCACTCGCTCGGGGTGCAGCGCGGCAATGGTTTTTGGCGTGATTTCCGCGAAGATCAATACCACGATCGTGAGTAGGACGGTGGCGATTGCGATGCCGGCATCACCATAGAGTCGTATGGCGATGACCGTGGCGATCGCTGACGCCAGAATGTTCACGAGGTTGTTGCCAATCAGGATGAGGCCGATAAGTCGATCAGGGCGATCCAGTAACTGACTAGCGCGATCCGCTGCTCGATGGCCTTGGCTGCGCAGATGTTTCAACCGATAGCGGTTGAGCGACATCATGCTGGTTTCCGAGCTCGAGAAGAATCCCGAAATCAGAATGAGCAGTGCTAGTGCGGTAAAAAGTAGTCCCAGCGGGGCGTCGTTCAAAGGGCTCGTAAATTGGTTGTGGCTGAATACGGATGGTGGAGAAAAACGCGGCCCGATACAAGCGACAAAACCAAGCCTTTTGGCGACGCTAAATAATGAGTTCCAGAACTAATTTAGAGCCAAAGAAGCCGAGGAGTAGGCAAGCGTAGCCAATCGTCACCAGTGTTACTGCGGTCCCTATCCTCCAACCGCGTTTTAAATGCACCAGTAATGTGATCATAAACACCGCCCAACCCAGCACCGTCAGCACCGTTTTGTGCACCAATTGCTGGCCAAAAAGGTCATCGACAAAAAATCCACCAGCTACAATCGCTATCGTCAGCAGCCCAACGCCTGCAAAGAGCAGTTCGAAGAACATGCGTTCCATTAAGTCCAGAGGCGGTAGAATTTGAATCACACCGCGGGTTCGGTGGGTGCGGAGTCGCTGAGCCTGAAGGGAAACCAGACCCGCTTGTAGCGAGGTCAACGTGAGCACGCCAAACGCGACCAATGACAGGGTGATGTGAAATAGCAGGCCTGGGCTCAAATTGCTGGCGCCGGGCCCAGTAGCTGGCCCAAAGGCGTTCATGAGCACAGCGAGGGCGGCGAGTGGGAAGGTCACAATCA
Organism: Luminiphilus sp.; assembly: GCA_965655505.1. Lineage (GTDB taxonomy): Bacteria > Pseudomonadota > Gammaproteobacteria > Pseudomonadales > Halieaceae > Luminiphilus. The sequence continues at coordinate 4,855 of CBFHHJ010000076.1, read as the reverse complement.
CCAAAACATGCAGTGGCCGCACAATCAAAATAGCAATACTTATGAGTGCCATGGTCAGAAAGATGAGCGACGCTACCTTGTATACGCCAAAATTCATGGCGCCGTCACTGACTGTCAGCAAGGCGGTTATTAAGTGCGCACCAACCGCTGTGAGTGCCAAAAAGATGACGGTACGCCGCGGCGCGCGAGCCGTTTTACTGTCTAAGTGGAGCAGGTAGCGAGCGGCTGCGGCCACGTAGAGAAGAGCGGTTGTTACGGCCAGGCCAGCATTAAGAAGGTCGGGGCTGTCGGTCACTTGGGGTCCTGATGTGAATGGGTCATTGGGCGAATGTCATCAGGCACGTATACTACGCCTTTATTGTGATGTGATGTGCACTCGCGCTCGGGTGTTATTAGAGGTTACATGTTTGAAGGATTAAGTGAACGGCTCTCGGCGAGCCTCAAGTCGATGGCGGGCAAGTCCCGGCT
>CBFHHJ010000076.1:2263-3960 GCA_965655505.1 Luminiphilus sp. | reverse complement strand
AACGAAAAGCCCGTCGATATTGTGAATCGAGCGGTGGCCAGCGCCAAGGTCGGTTTCAGCGATGTGCTGCTGGTCGATACGGCAGGTCGCTTGGCAATCGATGAGGCCATGATGGCTGAGATCAAGGCGCTCCACAGCGCTGTGCGACCGGTCGAAACGTTGTTCGTGGTCGATGCGATGACGGGTCAGGATGCTGCCAATACCGCAAAAGCCTTTGGCGATGCGCTGCCGCTGACCGGCATTATTCTGACCAAGGTCGACGCCGATACCCGCGGCGGTGCGGCGCTATCCGTGAGATCAATCACTGGCAAGCCCATCAAGTTCCTTGGGGTCGGTGAAAAAACCGAGGCATTAGATCCGTTCCACCCCGATCGGCTCGCGTCGCGGATCCTTGGTATGGGCGATATGTTGTCGCTGATCGAGGAAGCTGAACGCAAGGTTGATAAGAAAAAAGCAACCAAGCTCGCCAAAAAGGTGCAGAAAGGCGGCCGTTTTGATCTTGAGGATTTTCGAGACCAGCTGCAGCAAATGAAGAGCATGGGTGGTGTCGGTGCCATGCTCGACAAGCTGCCTGGTATGGGCAACATGGCGCAGATGGCGCAGCAAAATGTCGATACCAAGCAATTTGCTCGAATGGAGGCGATCATCAACTCGATGACCCCTAAAGAGCGCCGTAACCCCGATGTTATTTCAGGGTCGCGCAAGCGTAGAATCACGGCCGGATCTGGCACCCAAGTTCAGGATTTGAATCGTCTTTTGAAGCAGCACAAGCAAATGCAGAAGATGATGAAGAAAATGAAAGGGGGCGGCATGCAGAAAATGATGCGCGGCATGGGGGGCATGATGCCGCCCGGCGGTGGCGGTATGCCTCCTGGGGGCTTTCCGCCAGGGCGCTAAATTCCCGTTCCCACATCCCTCAACGCCCTTTTCATGGGCGTTGGTTTCATGTATATTCCGCGTCCTTAATTTGCGGGCATCTGCGGGTTGCGCGTGTGTCCGCGCAAAATTTTTACTGAGGAATCAACAAGATGGTAGTTATCCGTTTATCACGCGGCGGCTCCAAGAAGCGTCCTTTCTACCACATCACCGTGACTGACCGTCGTCGTTCGCGGGATGGCCGGTTCATTGAGCGTGTGGGCTTTTTTAACCCGATTGCTCGCGGTCAGGAAGAGCGACTGCGGGTTGACCGTGATGCGATCGACCGCTGGGTGGCCAAAGGCGCTCAGGTTTCACCGCGGGTAGCTGCACTGGTGAAAGACGCTGAAAAGCAGGTGGCAGCGGCCTCCGAAGCGGCCTAATCCACTTAATCGGTGGCGTGATCCCGCCGGTGTTGTCTCGCTGTGGCTGAGATACTGACACTAGCGGATATCGTGGGGGTCCATGGCATCAAAGGTTGGCTGAAAATCAAGCCTTACCTTGAGCAGCCGGGGACGCTTACGCAGCTTAAAGGGCTTCGATTGGTGCCGGGGAGAAGCCGGCAGCCCGTTGATACTCCAAAAGACGTAAAAGTTGTCAGCTGTCGTGCCCAAGGAAAGGGCACCGTCATTCAAATCGCTGGTTTGGAAGATAGAACAGCAGCTGAGGCATTAAAGGGTTGGCGGCTAGAGATTGACGCCGATCATTTCCCCGAAGCCGGGGACGATGGTTACTACTGGCGCGACCTCATCGGCTTGCAGGTCTGGTGCCTGGAGGCTGGG
>CBFHHJ010000076.1:0-2186 GCA_965655505.1 Luminiphilus sp. | reverse complement strand
GGAAAGTATTGACGATCAAGAGCGGTTGATTCCGTGGTTGATTGATAAGGTTGTGACGCGGGTGGATCTCGACGCGAGAGAAATTTGGGTCGATTGGTTTGTCGATGACTGATCGGGCTGCGTCCCAGTTTTCGGTGATGACGCTGTTTCCGGAAATGTTTGATGCGCTGCGCAACTGGGGCGTGACCGGTAGAGCGTTTGACCGGGGACTGTGTGACCTGACGTTGGTCAATCCCCGTGACTTTGCCACTGATCGTCACGGTACCGTAGATGATCGCCCCTATGGCGGTGGTCCGGGCATGGTTATGCAGGCGCCGGTGCTCGATAAGGCACTGGACGCAGCTCGAGCGAGCGCAGGCTGCGAGGCGCGAGTGGTGGCGATGACGCCCCAAGGAAGGCCCTTTGACGACGCTATGGCGCGGGAAATGGCCGGGTACGATGGCCTGATACTGGTCGCTGGACGTTACGAAGGGTTTGATGAGCGTTTTTTGAATCGCTCGGTGGATTTGGAAGTGTCCGTCGGCGACTTTGTCGTCAGCGGTGGTGAGTTACCAGCGATGCTGGTGTTGGATGCAGTGATCAGACTGCTTCCTGGGGTATTGGGGCACCAGGAGTCAGCCGCGGCAGATTCCTTTGCCGAGGGGTTGCTGGACTTCCCTCACTATACCCGGCCTGAGGTATACAAAGGCGAAGCGGTTCCGCCGGTATTAATGAGCGGAGACCACGGTGCGATTGCGCGATGGCGCAGGGCTCAGGCGTTGCGAAGAACATTGGCGCGGCGCCCCGACCTGTTAGGTCATGAGAATTTGTCAGAGGACGATCAGCGTCTTTTGGCCGAGTGGGCTGAGACCCACAAATAAATTGAGAGGCTGTCCTAGCGGGGCGGCGAGACGTTTTTATAAAGCGACGTGAGTCGCAGTGTTTTAACTGGAGAGTGTCATGAGCACCAACAAGATCATTTCCGAGATCAATGCAGAGCAGATGACCAAGGGTCTTCCTGACTTTGCCCCCGGCGACACGGTCGTTGTACAAGTGAAAGTAAAAGAAGGTACTCGTGAGCGACTGCAGGCTTTTGAGGGCGTTTGCATTGGCAAGCGTAACCGTGGCCTGAACTCGGCGTTCACTCTGCGCAAGATCTCTCACGGTGTCGGTGTAGAGCGTACCTTTCAAAGCTACAGCCCGCTGATCGATAGCATCACCGTCAAGCGCCGTGGTGACGTACGTCAGGCGAAGCTTTACTACCTTCGTGAGCTCAGCGGTAAGGCTGCTCGCATCAAGGAAAAGTTGTCCAACTAATTCGGAAAACGTTGCTTTCCAATTGCCGCCCGGGTGTCAGCCCCGGCGGCTTTTTGTGTTTTAGGGGGAAGGGATTTTTAAGGACGAGATCGACGCCGCGACGGTGGTCTATCCGGTGACACCAGCCTCTGACGACGCGCAATATGACTCAAACCAAGGCGGCAAGGGCGCAGCCCCGTCTCCTGTTGGTCAGCAGGTTATCGAGCAGTTTTCAGACGCTTTATGGCTCGAGCGGGGCTTGAGTCAAAACACCCTGTCAGCATACCGGAGCGACCTGCTCGCGTTTGCGCTGTGGTTGTCAGAACAAAACACCGATATTGAGCACGCGACGCCCTCGTTACTGCAACATTATTTGGGTGAGCGATTGCGACAGGGGCGTTCGCCACGCTCGAGTGCACGATTCTTGTCGGCGGTCCGAAGTTTCTATCGGTGGCTGCTCCGTGAAGGTCGAATCGATGCCGATCCGACTCAGCGCTTACGCAGTCCCAAGGTGGGCAGGCCTTTGCCGAAATCCCTGTCAGAGGGTGATGTTGAGCGGCTCTTAGATGCCCCCGAGTTAGACAATGTGATCGAATTTCGTGACCGAACGATGCTCGAACTCCTGTATGCCTGCGGACTCCGTGTGTCCGAACTGACCCAGTTGACGGTGAGTCAAATCAGTCTCAATCAGGGGGTTGTCCGCGTTGTGGGTAAAGGCAGCAAAGAGCGGCTCATTCCCATGGGCGAGGATGCTCTTGATTGGCTGCAGCGTTATCTCGCCGGCCCCCGAGCAGAAATATTGCATGCTAAGCCCTCGGATGTGCTGTTTCCCTCCAATCGAGGGACAGCAATGACTCGCCAGACCTTTTGGTATCGTATTAAAATCTACGCCCAGCGCGCAGATATTCGGG
>CBFHHJ010000075.1:2834-7300 GCA_965655505.1 Luminiphilus sp. | reverse complement strand
GTGGCTGCTTCGATGGAAGGTGTACATCTGGTGCTGCATGCGCCCCAGGGTGACACCTATGCTGATCTGCTATTCACCATGATTGAACGGCAGGGCAAGCGTCCGCCTGTGACCTATACAACGTTTCAGGCTCGGGATCTCGGCGGCAGCACGGCAGATAAAGTGACCGACACGTTGAACGCTGCCATTGCGCACCACAAACCAACAGTTCTCATGGTCGCCGATTCCTGTACCGCCGAGCTACTTCAAGATCAACCCGGGGCATTGGCTGAGGGAGCTAACCTGCCGGTCCCCGTGATTTCCTTGGAAATGGCAGCCTATTCCCGCAAGGAAAATTGGGGCGCCAGCGAAACGTTCTTTCAGCTCGTGCGCGGTCTACTTGCCGGGCGGGTGCCCCAAGGAGAAGGACAGCGTCAACGCGACCCGGGGGAGCGGCCCAGCGTGAATCTTTTGGGGCCCTCGCGCTTGGGTTTCCGCTGCCGAGATGACGTGCGCGAGATTGAAGGGCTGCTCGCCTCAATTGGCGTGGACGTTAATGTTGTAGCGCCCCTAGGGGCGACCGCCCACGACTTGATGCGGATACCGGAGGCTGATGCCAACGTGTGTCTGTATCCCGAGGTTGCTGATGCGGCCTGTGGCTGGCTAAAGCGGATGTTCAAGCAACCGACGATTAGCACAGTGCCTATCGGTTACGGTGCGACGCGGGACTTTCTGGCAGAGGTCGCAAAGGTACTTGACCTCACTATCGACATCGACGCCCTCGATGATTGTCGCTTGCCCTGGTATTCCCGCTCGGTGGACTCCACGTATCTGTCGGGCAAACGGGTGTTCATTTTTGGCGATGGTACTCACGCGATCGCCGCTGCTCGCGTGGCTTCCAGGGAGTTAGGTTTCGACGTCGTCGGCTTGGGCACCTATTCCCGAGAAATGGCGCGCGACGTACGTGCTGCCGCTAAGGAATTGGGCATTGAAGCCTTGATTAGCGATGACTATCTGGAGGTCGAGGCGCGGGTTGCCGAGCTGCAACCCGAGATGATTCTTGGTACCCAGATGGAGCGGCATATTGCAAAGCGACTGGGTGTCGCCTGCGCTGTGATTTCCACGCCGGCCCACGTGCAAGACTATCCTGCCCGCTACTCACCACAGATGGGTTTTGAAGGCGCCAATGTGATGTTTGATACGTGGGTACACCCACTGATCATGGGACTAGAGGAGCATCTGCTCACGATGTTCCGGGATGACTTTGAGTTCAACGACGATGTGGCGCCGTCGCATCTGGGTGAGTCTGAGGGCACGCTCAAGCTGGTTGCCGATCAAGGTGTTCCTACTGACGGTCCGTCATGGGAAATCAGTGCTGAAAAAGAATTGAAAAAAATTCCGTTCTTCGTGCGAGGAAAAGCGCGTCGAAATACCGAGCGTTTTGCGGTTGAGCAGGGCGTAACGATCATCGACGTGGAGACTTTGTATGAAGCCAAAGCACACTTCAGTCGCTGATCCTCTAGGCGCCACGCCCATACGGGTAGTCCTGATTACGCTGGATAATCATGTCAGTACCGCATTAGAGCGCGCGGGTACGCGACTGCGACAGGTCATTCCTGGCCTTTCCCTCGGCGTCCATGCGGCGTCCGACTGGGACAAGCGACCGGATACCCTTGAACGCTGCCTGAATGACATTGATCGGGGTGACATCATTCTGGTGACGATGATGTTCATGGAGCCGCATATTAATGCGGTATTGCCGCGGCTCACTGCGCGGCGCGATCAATGCGACGCGATGATCTGCTGCATGTCAGCCGGTGAAGTGATGAAGCTGACCCGAATGGGTCGTTTCGATATGGGCGGCGAACCCACGGGTGCAGCGGCATTACTCAAGCGGTTGCGTGGGAAACCTTCTTCAAATAAAAGTGCCGGCGCTCAACAACTGTCGGTGCTGCGACGACTGCCTAAAATCTTGCGTTTCATTCCGGGTACCGCGCAGGACGTGCGCGCCTACTTCCTGACGCTGCAGTATTGGCTCGCGGGATCAGAGGACAATCTCGAGCAGTTGGTGATGTATCTTGTACATCGCTACGCTGAAGGCCCCCGGGCGCAGGTGGCAGCCAACCTTAATCCCAAGCCCCCGGTTGAATACCCAGAAGTCGGTGTTTATCACCCCGATAGTACGCCGCGTTTATCTGCTGAATTATCGTCGGCTAAGACCAAGGGCAAACGTGGCACTGTCGGCCTTTTGCTGATGCGCTCCTATGCGCTCGCAGGTAACAGCGCGCATTACGATGGCGTAATCCGAGCCCTCGAAGCGAAGGGGCTGCGCGTCATTGCTGCCTTTGCTAGCGGGCTTGATGCACGACCCGCGGTCGAAAAGTTTTTCATGAACGGCGAACAGCCCATTGTCGACGCGGTGGTGTCACTCACAGGCTTTTCGCTCGTCGGTGGTCCCGCCTATAACGATACGGATGCTGCGCAAGCCTTACTCAGCCGGTTGGATGTTCCCTACCTGGCAGTGCAAGCCCTCGAATTTCAAAGCCTCGATCAGTGGGCTGAATCATCAATGGGTTTAATGCCCATTGAGGCCACCATGATGGTGTCCATACCCGAGCTCGATGGTGCCACCGGTGCCATGGTCTTTGGCGGCCGCTCTGATGCCGTTCCGGGGCAAGGGGAGATGAGTGGCGATTCCCATGGACGCAGTCAGCCGGGTACGGGCGAGGGCATAGCTGAGCACAACATGGTGCCCCACAACGAGCGTATCGAGATGCTGGTAGCGCGCGTAGACAAGCTTGTGCGCTTGCGTCGATCTAAACGCTGCGATCGCAAGGTGGCCATCGTTCTGTTTAATTTCCCCCCCAATGCGGGTGCCACCGGTACAGCGGCACATTTATCAGTATTCGAATCCTTATTTAATACCCTCACCGCTCTGAGTGCTGATGGCTACGACATTGAGTTGCCTGAAAGTGTCGATGCATTACGTGATGCTGTGCTCAAGGGGAATTCTGATCGTTGGGGTACGGATGCAAATGTGCACGAACGCATCGCCGTCAATGATCACGTCCGTGAAGAGACTTGGCTTGAGGAAATCGAATCTCAGTGGGGCCCTGCGCCGGGTAAGGTATTGAGTGATGGCCAGTCGCTGTTTGTGCTCGGTGCGCAGTTTGGCAATGCACTGGTGACGATTCAGCCGCCCATGGGTTACGAGGGTGATCCAATGCGACTGCTATTCGAAGGAAGTTTCGCGCCGAATCATGCGTTTTCTGCTTTCTACCGTTACCTCAGAGACAGTTATGCTGCCGACGCCGTGTTGCACTTTGGCACCCACGGTGCCCTCGAGTTTATGCCGGGCAAACAAGTTGGTATGTCCGGTGAGTGTTGGCCCGATCGGCTGATAGGCAATCTGCCCAACTTTTATTTGTATGCAGCTAACAATCCCTCGGAAGGACTGATTGCCAAGCGCCGTTCTGCCGCGACCCTTGTCAGCTATTTAACCCCTGGCGTTGCCGAAGCCGACCTCTACCGAGATTTGTTGGATCTGAAAGAGACCATTGATCGTTGGCGCTCGCGGGATGAGTCGACGGCCGGTGATAGTGACAAGCTGCCGGTGATGGCTGCGATGATTCATGCTCAAGCTCAGATATGTGGACTCACCGATTGTGAACAACCCTGGTCTCGAAGCGAGGCGCCAGCGGCGATTGAGTCGATCCGAATTCAGCTAACGGAAGTTGAGCACGCTTTAGTGCCCTTTGGTTTACACACGGTCGGAAAGATTATGCCCGAGGATCAGCGTCGGGAACTGTTGAAAACCGTTGCCACTGCGAGTCACGAAATTACCTTGTCCGATCAGTTTCTAGAACAGCTCATGTCGGGCACTGACCGAGCAACACTGCTAGCTGATCCGCTGCTTGCCGAGCTCACCGCTGAGCAACGGGAGGCGGTTGTAGAGGCTTTAGTGAACGTGGATATCAATCTCAAGGGCAGCCACGAGCTTGATGGCATCTTGCACGCCTTAGATGGGGGATTCATTGCTCCCGTTGGCGGTGGCGATCTCATTCGTTCGCCGGATATTCTGCCTACTGGGCGGAACATACATGGCTTTGATCCTTATCGTCTGCCAAGCCAGTTTGCTGTGCTCGAAGGAGAGCGACAGGCATGCCAACTGCTGGCACGCCATCAGGCGGACGGCGGTGAGATTCCCAAGTCGATCGCTTTGGTGCTTTGGGGCACCGATAACTTGAAAAGCGAAGGCATTGCAATTGGTCAGGCGCTGGCGCTGATTGGTGCGCGCCCCCGTCTCGATAGCTATGGGCGCATAGCCGGCGCCGAGTTGATTCCCCTTGAGAACCTAAATCGACCCCGCGTCGATGTGGTTATGACGCTCTCGGGCATCTTCCGTGATTTGTTGCCCTTGCAGACTCGACTATTGGCCGAAGCCACCTATCTCGCTGCGGAAGCAGATGAGCCTGCGCACCTTAATC
>CBFHHJ010000075.1:0-2824 GCA_965655505.1 Luminiphilus sp. | reverse complement strand
TGGCCTGGCAAGTGGCAAATGATTCCGATTTTGAAACAGCAGCCTTGCGCGTCTTTAGCAATGCCGAGGGCACTTACGGTGCCAACGTTAATATGTTGGTCGATAGCGGTAATTGGCAGGACGAAAATGAACTAGCCGATACGTTCACCAACCGGAAAGGCCACGCATATGGTCGTGACGGTGCCGTCGCGGCGGCTCCGGAACTTTTGGGAGACCTGTTGGGGAGCGTTGACTTCGCCTATCAGAATCTTGACTCAGTCGAGTTGGGCGTCACAACCATTGATCATTACTTTGACACCCTTGGGGGCATCAGTCGTGCGATCCACAAAGTTCGCGGTGACGATGTGCCTGTCTACATCGCCGACCACACGTCAGGCAGCGGCAAAGTTCGTACCTTATCCGAACAAGTGGCCTTAGAGACTCGAACCCGCGTCCTCAATCCGAAATGGTATGAAGCGATGCTCGATCATGGCTATGAGGGGGTTCGCGCCATTGAAACTCATGTCACCAATACCGTGGGTTGGTCAGCGACCACTGGGCAGGTTGCGCCGTGGGTTTATCAGCAATTATCCGAAACCTTCATTCTCGACGAGTCGATGCGTAAGCGACTGGCAGCTCTGAATCCAGTGGCAGCGGCGCGGGTGGCCAATCGGTTGTTGGAGGCCCAGGAACGCAACTACTGGTCTCCGGATGAAGAATCCTTAGAAGCACTTAAACAAGCAGGTGAAGACCTCGAAGATTGGATCGAGGGCGTTTCACCAGAGGTGGCAGCATGAATGTTCGAAACAACCAGATCCCTGTTCGTCAGGTCGGCAATGTTGGTCGCGATGGCGAGGGCAGTGTTCAAGTGCATCTTGAACCCGAGATTCAGATCGAGAAGGCTAAGGTCTTTGCGGTCTACGGCAAGGGGGGGATTGGTAAGAGCACAACCTCGTCGAATCTCTCCGCTGCATTCTCCAAACTGGGCAAGCGGGTAATACAAATCGGCTGTGACCCCAAACACGACTCGACCTTCACTCTGACCAAGGCGCTACTGCCGACGGTGATCGATGTGCTCGAGTCAGTCGAGTTTCACTCGGAAGAGTTGCGCCCAGAGGACTATGTGCACGAAGGCTATAACGGCGTGATGTGTGTCGAGGCTGGCGGTCCCCCTGCGGGCACTGGCTGCGGCGGTTATGTGGTTGGTCAAACAGTAAAACTGCTAAAGCAACACCACCTGCTCGATGACGCTGACGTAGTGATTTTTGACGTGCTCGGTGACGTGGTTTGTGGCGGCTTTGCATCGCCTTTGCAGCATGCAGAGCGTGCACTCGTCGTGACTGCGAACGATTTCGATTCGATTTTTGCGATGAATCGAATTGCGACGGCGATCAATGCAAAAGCGGCTAACTATGGCGTTCGGTTCGGTGGCGTCATTGCCAATCGCAGCGCAGCTACCGATGAGATTGACCGATTTAACGAAGCGACCGGCATGCAGCGAATCGCCCATTTCCCCGACCTTGATGTGATTCGTCGCAGCCGGCTTAAAAAGTCGACGCTGTTCGAGTTGGAAGATTCCCCTGAGTTGGCCGCGGTGCAGAACGAATACATGGAGCTCGCGAATCGTTTGTGGGTCGGTGGTGAGCCTGCTCCGGTCACGCCGATGCGTGATCGGGACCTGTTTGATTTCTTGGGGTATGACTGATGACCACGCTTGACTACGAACAGCGCCGGGAACAAATCGAAACGTATTTCGACCGCACGGCGGCGGATACCTGGGCCCGACTGACATCCGATGAACCGGTTAGCGGTATTCGTCAGACCGTCAGGGAAGGGCGCGATCAAATGCGCAATAACCTGCTGTCCTGGCTACCCGATGACCTGAGCGGGCGACGGATTCTGGATGCAGGTTGTGGCACCGGTGCGTTTGCCGTTGAAGCGGCACGTAGAGGTGCTGATGTCGTGGCCATCGACCTGTCAGAAACCCTCGTGAAGCTCGCTGCCGAGCGCGTGTCGCTACCGGCGGGTGCCGGCAAGATTGAGTTCTTGGTTGGGGACATGCGCCAGCTCAAGCTCGGGCAGTTCGATCATGTGGTGGCAATGGATTCGTTAATTCATTACGCGCCAACCGATGGGCTTGAGACCTTGCGTGCCTTGGCGGATTCAGTGACATCAAGCATTGCCTTCACTTTCGCACCGCGCACTCGACTGCTGGCGATGATGCATGCGGTAGGACAAATTTTCCCTAGAGGTAATCGCTCGCCTTCAATTGTGCCGATTGCGGAGCAAGATCTTTTGTCTGCAATCACCACCGACTCGGCGTTTAGTGAGTGGCAGGTCGGTCGCAGTGCGCGGGTCAACAGTGGGTTTTACATATCCCATGGCATCGAGATCGTGCGTACATGATCATTTCCCGCCGTCGGTTTATAGCGTCCATCCAGGGCGTGGGCTTCCAGTGGATGCCGTTTGCCGACGCTGCGGGTGGCGATTTGACCTTACGACGCCTCTGGCGTCTGGCGCTGTTTCAGGTGCCCGTAGGTATGGCGGTGGTGCTGTTGAATGGCACGCTGAATCGCGTGATGGTGGTTGAACTAGGTCAGCCGGCCTGGGCCGTTTCGCTCATGGTTGCCATTCCTCTTTTACTGGCACCAATGCGTGCGCTTATCGGATTTCGGTCAGACCACCACAAATCCTTTCTTGGCTGGCGCCGCGTGCCTTATCTGTGGTTTGGGACCCTGATGCAATTCGGTGGGCTGGCCATTATGCCCTTTGCGCTCATTGTGATGACCGAGCCACATAACGGCCCGGAATTTGTCGGTCCGTTAGCCGCGATGTTGGCGTTTTT
>CBFHHJ010000074.1:0-7306 GCA_965655505.1 Luminiphilus sp. | reverse complement strand
CAGCCATGATCGGTAACAGACCAACAAAGGTGGTCACCGTCGTCAATAAAATCGGACGAAAGCGATTCACCGCGGCATCCAGTACAGCATCGGGAGACGACAGCCCGTCGTCTTCCCGCCGCCGGATGTAATCGACAAGCACCAGGTTGTCGTTCACCACCACTCCAGCTGCGGCTCCGATACCGAAATAAGAAAACAGCGCCATAGGTAAATCAAATATCAAATGCCCGAACACCGCGCCCATAAAGCCAAACGGAATAGCCGTCATTATCAACAGAGGCAAGGCATACGAACGGAAAGCGATCGCTATCAGCGCATAGATAACAAACAACGCCACGGTGTAGAGTGACGCAACCTCCGAGAAAAACTCCGCCTCCGATTCCTGAGAACCGCCGCGAAGTATTTCGAGCCCGGGATAGCGTTCAGTCAACTTGGGCACGTAGTCATCGCGCACTGACGCCGAGATTTCGCCGACCGCGTCTCGATCAACGTTTGCGACCACCCTCACTACCCGCTGGCCGTTACGGCGATTAATGCGCTGCACACCTTGCCCGAGGGTCACGTCCACCAGTGCTGCGAGGGGAATAGCTCTACCGTCGGGTGTGCGAATCAAAAAGTCATCGAGGGACGCAAGCTGGCTGCGAGCATCCCGCGGGTAGCGCACCATCACGCGCACGTCCCCGTACTCCCTCGGCAAACGCTGAACCTCCTCCCCATAATAGCCTTGACGGACCTGACGCGAGATCTCGGCAAGGGAAACACCCAGTTTCTCGGCACCGGGTTTGAGTGAGAATCGCAGCTCGCTCAATTGTCCCTGTTGGTCATCACGAACGAAAAACGCAGATTCGAAACTCTGGAGATGTAACTGCAGATCTTCACTCGCTTGCCGAAGGGTATCGAAGTCATCGTGCTGGAGCAGGAAGGTAACTCGTGGCGTGTTGTTATTGAGTGTGTAATCAATATTGAGCTGAGTCGCGTCAGGAACATTACCCACCAGTTCGCCGAGCCGCTCGGCAGCTTCTCGGGCGCTTAAGTCGCGTGTTTCCGCCGGCACTAAGCGAACAATCGCTAACACCTGATCCCGTCGGGCTTGAGTAAACCAACCCGCCACCAACTTGCCCGAGCCCTCACCGGTTTTTTCAGCGCGGGCATTCACCTCGTCTATCAACTGCTTTTCGGCAGTTTGCAGCTGATCAAGCACCTCGAGGGCGCGCTCGAAAGGCGTGCCCGATGGCAAGGTGACATCGATCACGACCTGCTCGCTCTCTATCTGAGGCATAAAATAAAATTTCACAAAGCCCATCGAAAACAGGCCCATGGACACGGCGAATCCCACCACGAACACCATCGCTGTGGTGTAGCGATGACGCAAGCACAACTCAAGAAACGGCTTATAGAACCGGTGGGCAAAGGTCACGATAGAGTGAGCGATGTTTTGCTGCTTGAGAGCCAGTCCTTTGAGATTGTGACGCGGCTTCAAGTTGCGCAAGTGCGCGGGCAAAATGAAAAAAGCCTCTATCAGCGAAACGATCAGCGCAAGCGTGATCACGATCGAGAGCTGGCGGGTATATTGCGCATCGATGCCTGAGATGAACAACCATGGCGCAAACGCAACGATGGTCGTGAGTACCGCAAAGATCACGGGGCGCGCAACGCTCATGGTGCCCACAATGGCGGCTTCTTCAGCGGGCAAGCCAAGCTGGGTGTGGTGGTGGATACTTTCACCCACCACAATCGCATCATCGACCACAATCCCGAGCACTAGCAAAAAGGCAAAAGTAGAGAGAATGTTGAGGGACACATCGTTGGCAGGTAGCAAAGTGAACGCACCGAGAAACGACACACCAATACCCGCTGTCACCCAAAACGCCACTTTGGGGCGTAGGGTCAAAATCAGCACGATAAAGACCAATCCCAGCCCTAGAATGGCGGAATCGGCAATCAAATCGATTCGGTCGGAGTAGATATCAGCTTGATCGTTCCACTGAATCACCTCGACCCCCGGCGGTAGAGTCTTGTTAACCTCTTTCATCCAGGCCTTGGCAGACTCACTGGTTTTAACGATCTGCATGTCGTCGGTACCACGAATTTCGAGGTTGACCGCCGGCTTCCCGCTCCAGGTCGTTAGGACTTCACTCTCTTCATAGCCGTCAATGACCCGGGCAACGTCGCCTACTCTAATAACCGCGCCTTCTGCCGCCTGGCGTACAATGATGCGCTCGAAGTCAAAGGAGGTATCGGCAAGGTTCGACACCCGCAACTGAATATCGCCCGTCGCAGTTTTTACCTGTCCGGAAGACACGTTGAGCGAGTTATTTCGGATAGCGCCCGCCACTTCGGCAAACGTCACGCCATAACGTCGCATGGCGCGCTCCGAGAGCTCGATGGTGACCTCTTCTAGCCGCGATCCCCAAAGGTTCACCTTGGAAACATAAGGCTGTCGGGCAAGGTCCTTACGCAAGTCCTCTGCAAGACGCGTAAGAGTGCGTTCGTCTAGGTCGCCAATCACAACCAGATTAACAATATCCTGGCTCCAATCGGTTCGACGTACATTGGGATTTTCGATATCGCGAGGAAATGACGTGATGGAATCGACGGCATTTTTAATGTCGTTGGTAAACGTATTGAGATCCACTCGAGCGTAGGTCTCGACAGTGACGCCGCCACCGCCCTCGCGGGCATCCGAATAGACGCGATAAACGTTATTGACCGGCTCAACCGCATCCTCAATTCGCTGGATCACTTGCTGTTCAACTTCCTGCGGCGAAGCACCAGGCCAGGCCACGTCGATTCGCACCTGATAAGGACTCACCGAAGGAAAGGCTTCTTTCTCGACATTCTGCAGCCCAAGCCAGCCCGAGATCATAATGCCGATCATCAGCAAATTTGCGGCTACCGGATTACGGACCCACCACGCAATCAAACGTTGCATTGAATCCCCCTTAGCTCGCGCTGACCTCGTCGTTAGCCGATTCGGCTGTGTTCTCTAGCGACGTGTCGCTGACGGCGTCTACCGCAGCCTCGTCGATTGCCTCGAGAGCCATGCCAGGAATTGGATTGCGAATGGCCGACGTCACAATGAGTTCCCCCGATACGACGCCAGACTCCAAAACCGCTTGGCTTGAGTTTCGGTAGATTACGTCGACATCTCGGACATCCAGGCGCCCCTCTTCGTTGAGCACAAACACCTGATTGCCCGCGCGTAGACCCGCTGCGGGGATTTGAATCGCATTATCAACAATGCGACCAGAGACAATGGCATCCACGAACAAACCCACTGCGAGGGGCATACCGTCAGGATCGGGTCCAGTGTCGTAGGGGTTGGTCACTTCCGCCGTCGCATACACTACTCGGGTTGTCGAATCGACAGCGGCATCAAGTCGCGCCAGGCGTCCAGTCCAACTGTGACGTTTACCCGCAACCTCGGCGGTTAAATCCACGGGAAGCCCCTTTCCCTCAGGCGCGGTATAGCCAATGGGGACACCCAAAGCGCCCAGCTGCTGGTCGGTGAGCGGCAGACGAATTTCAACTTTGTCGACCGAAAACGCCTGACCAACAATCTGGCCGCGGGCAACAAACTGCCCTAAATCGACCCCCGTGCTCGCAATTCGGCCACTGTACGGCAGGGTGATGCGCGTGCGATCAACGTTGGTTTGCGCCAGCGACAAATTGGCTTCGGCGGCCTCGAGGGCGGCGCGTGCACGGGCAACCTGGGGCTTTTTGAGCGCCAAAGGCGATGGATTGCGCTGTCCCGCTAGTTGCTTACGCGCCACATCCGCGTCGGCAAGGGCCTGCTCTAAATCAACCTGTGCTGAAGCGAGCCTTGCCTCTGCCTCATTGCGAGCCGACACGTAGTCAGTCGACTCAATGACTGCGAGGGCTTCGCCGGGCTCGACGCGCCCACCTTCAATAAACTCTGGGGAGACCTCAACGATGCGGCCACCAACTTCGGCCACGATTTCAGACCGAACACGTGGGCGCACCTCACCATGGGTTTCAACTTTAAGCTGGGCTGACGCCATCTCAGCAACATGCGCGTATACCCGCAGGGGCCGCGGGGGCTCGGAGGACACCTCCGGTTCGGGCTTGGTCGCGTTGAGTACCGCAAGAATAACTGCTCCAGCAACTAACACTGCGAGCGGTAGGACCGCCTTCTTTAACCACGCTAGCATTAACAACTCCCTGTTTTGACACGACATCCTGTCGATTCGTGGTGTGCTTCATCCCTGATGCGATCATCGGAACTTCGTGCAATGTTACCAGCCTTTAAATGTGAGGTACCCATCCTTAACGGTCGGATCAGCAGATTGGTAATTTTTCCGAAACCCAGTGCACACTGAAAAGGTAGGGAACAACATGATCGCCATTCGACGTTCTCACCCGCAAGCCTACAAGTCCGCTCGTCCGCACGTCCGCACGTCCGCACGTCCGCACGTCCGCACGCAAGTTAGCCGTCTGCGGCCCCCAACTTCACCATTTACAAACAAAAAAAGCCCGCAAAAACGGGCTCTTACAGTGAGAAAGGCCCACCAACAACGATCAACGTGATCGCCTGGCGGTAGGCCTCGATCAGCGTGTTGCTACTTTGCAGCTTTGTAGTCGAATTTCTGACCGCCAATACTTGCTTCGTACATCAGGCCACCTTTGGCGATGGTGTAAACCGCCATGCCCTTGTGATAAGCCGTGTTCTGAACCGAGGCATCGTGCTGGCCACCCGAGACATTGGCAGAGGTACCGCCGCCGGTGTTCGCCTCAGCGCCGGCTGCAGCGGTCAGCGCGACAGCTGTCGCCTGAGCACCAAACTCAAAGTTGCCGGAAGTGAACTCGTCCAACGCACGCTTGTCTTGGAAAAGGATTAACTGACTGTAAGCTTGGCCACCCAACTGAAACCCAATGGTCACCTGCGCAACACTGGTTTCACCCAAATGTTTGCCGCCCGCAAACACAGCGCCCTCACCATAGGCACCGCCTATGCCAATACCGCCTTTGCCGATGGTTGGAAAGATGGCGTAGCCGTAGGCACTGTCGATCATTTCTTCAGCACCGGCTGCGCGAAACTTATCGACTGCTGCATTATACTCACCGGCGACCGCCATGGATCCGAAAACCAGCAAAGCTGCTGTCGCAAAAACGCGTGTGATAACTGACATATGTTCATTCTCCTTAATGGGTATGCATCCTGACCGGGATTTGACCCCGAACAGATGGACAGAATCGTGACGCCGGCATCCGGTCGCAGAATTCTGGCGTAAGTATACTCAGACCTACTGAGGATGCACCTATGTTGAACCCTGCACCGAGAGACAACACCCTACCCTTTCCCGCCGGAATATCGACTGAAGCCGCCCTCGTTCGGGAGGCATTAATCACTCGTGGCTTGGAAACGCCGATGGGCGACAACAGCCTATCACGCGATGAGAAATACACCGTGATCCGTCGGGCATTTACGGAGATTACAGAGGCATTAGGCCTTGACCTCACCGACGACAGCCTGCGTGAAACTCCTCACCGAATCGCCAAAATGTACGTCGACGAGATCTTCTCGGGCTTGGATTACGGGCAGTTCCCCAAGATCTCCGTCATCGAAAACAAGATGCAAGTCGAGGAAATGGTTCGCGTTGATGACATTGATTTGACGTCCACCTGCGAGCATCACTTTGTCACCATCGATGGCAGCGCAAAGGTCGCCTATATACCCTCAGAAAAGGTCATTGGTTTGAGCAAGATCAACCGTATTGTGAGGTTTTTTGCCCAGCGACCCCAAGTGCAGGAACGGCTGACGCAACAGGTGCTGGTCGCGCTCCAAACCTTGTTGGGCACGGAAGACGTGGCGGTGTCAATTGATGCAGTTCACTACTGCGTGAAGTCGCGCGGCATCATGGACAGCAACTCTCGAACACGCACAACGTCGCTTGGCGGAGCGTTCAAATCTGATGCCAGTACCCGCGGCGAGTTTCTCAGCGGCTGAGCAACCTGTGCGCCAGGCTGCTACCGTGGCCCAGCTACCAGGGGATAGGCTGACCGTCCCAATCTAGGAATTCGGCCGCGCCACTCTCGGTGGCGTCTAAGGCGGTCAACAAGCGATCTGCGACGAACGCCGGCGTGAAGAGTTTTCCCTCAGGCACGCCTTTTTGAAACGGCGCCGAGAGTGGCGTGTCGGTAGTCCCCGGATGAAACGCGATTATCTTGGCACTTCGATTGACCCGCGCTAACTCAATTGCCGCTGTTTGGATCACCATGTTCAACGCGGCTTTACTTGCGCGATAACTGTACCAACCACCGAGTTGGTTATCGCCGATGCTACCGACGCGCGCTGACAACACTGCGATTCGTGGATCGGGGGCTTTACGCAGATGCCCAATGAATGCGCCCAACCACAGAGTGGGCACTATGGTGTTAGCCCGAAGTACGTGAGCCATAGCGTCGCTGTTAACCTGCTTGATGGCACGCTCCGGCCGAAAGGTTTCGCCATGCAAGACACCGTTGCAAACGATCAACCGGGCAACATCTCCCGGCTCGCCGACAATTCCAGATACCGTATCGCTAATCGACTGGTCAGTGTTGTCACACTGCCAGTGGCGGCAGTTCGTGACCGGTGCCTGGGTGTGACGACTGACTGTGTGCAGCGTGTAACGTTCATCCCTCGCCAGACTTTCTGCAAGGGCCATTCCAATGCCACTGCCCGCCCCAATGACGATAGCCTTTGGTTGAAGTTGGGATTGGGATTTCGATTGAAGGTCAGGCATTTTCATCAGAGCGCGGCAGCTTCAGGCTAAAGCACAAGCCATCCTCGCCTTGGGAGACTGTGAGTGAACCCGCAAGATGCTCAGCCGTCGCCCGACCAATAAACAGCCCCATTCCTGACCCCTCACCGACAGGCTTGTTGGTATAGCCCTGCTGGAACAACAGCTCTGGGTCTTCACCTAACGTACCACCGCCGTTGTCCTCAACAATCCATGTGACCGTGCTGGCACCCGACTCCACCATGACCCAAATAGTGCCTGATTCGGGCACACCTGCGTGCAGCTGGCGATGACCTTCAATAGCATCACGGGCATTGGTCAGTAGATTGATAAGTACTTGACGGACCAGCACGGATTGGGCGTTGATTTGAGCGCCATCGGCCAAGCTGACATCGATATCAATCGCAATTCCTTGTGCTTCGGCGCTCGCACGCAGCACCGCGACTGCGGACTCTGTGACGTAATCAACCCTGTGCGGCCCCTTGCGTGCCGAGCGAGTCCGCAGGTTATCGTAGAAACTTTCTACGACTTCGGCCGCATGAGCCTGCTGCTTTAAAATCAGG
>CBFHHJ010000073.1:0-7353 GCA_965655505.1 Luminiphilus sp. | reverse complement strand
CTCACACAGCTGTCAGATCATAATTTTTTTGCTCTAGAAGATCGCGGCTCGGCAAGACTTCTTGAGCAAGCAGTTTGCGCGCCTTCATATGGGTCTTCGCGTCGTTGATGGTTTCAACCGCGGTCAGACCTTGGGTGGAAAAACGCAAAACTGTGTTATCACCCACCAAGACGCAGGTATCGTCGGGCTTTGCTAGACCGGCGATCTGCAGCTTCCAATCCGCCTGATCGGACCAGAACCATGGTACCGCTGAATAACGCTGCCGCTCCCCGCTCGTAATCGCTTTGGCGATGCAGCGGGCATGGTCGGTGGCGGCCTGTACGCTCTCAAGTCGAATCATTGCACCCGTGCGCGGATCTGGAAAAGCGCAGCAATCACCCAACGCGAAGATCCGAGGATCCGCAGTGCGCAGGGTCTCGTCCACAACAATGCCATTGCCGGTTTCAAGTCCTGCGGCCTCAGCCAGCTCGATGTTAGGGCGGACACCAGCGGCGAGAAGTACCTTATCGGCCACAATCGTTGTGCCGTCGGCAAGCACGACACCCTCTTCAGTGACTTCTGTTACACCATTACCAAGATAGAGTTTTGTGCCAATCTCTTCGTGCTTGCTTCGAAAACGCTCGGACATCTCCTCAGAAACGGCGCGGGCCATCAGGCGTGGCGCAGCTTCTGCCAAGGTCACTTCGTGACCCAGAGAGCGCGCGACCGCAGCGAACTCGAGACCGATAAATCCACCACCGATGACGGCAACTCGGGTGGGTTTTTCCAGCGAAGCTCGCAGGGCGCGGGCGTCTTCGAGGGTACGCAAGCCAATGGCATGCTGTACCCCGGCGATAGGTGGAACAAGATTGCGGGTGCCCGTGGCGAGAATAAGGTGATCGTAGGGCACCTGCTCGTCGCCGAGACTGACCATCTGCGCGTCACGGTCGATAGCGCTAACCCAAGTGCCGGAGCGCAGCGTAATGTCCTTCTTCTCGAAGAAACCCTCGGGCCGAAGGTTGAGTTTCTCAGCGACACCGTCTTTGAGATACGCTTTAGAAAGCGGTGGGCGCTGGTAGGGCAGGCCGGCCTCCGCGCCGATCAGCGTAATCGGACCGGCAAACCCGTCCTGACGCAACGACATGGCGACCTGCAGACCACCCTGCCCTGCGCCAACAATGACGACGCGCACCCCAAGTTCGGAACTTACCGTCACACCTGCTCCTCTGGCAGCCGCACGACCAAGCCGTCGATATCCTCGCTCAGTTTGATTTGGCAGGACAGGCGCGACAAGTCAGTGACCTCGCAAGCCGCGCTCTCCAACATGTCTTCCTCACCGTCCATACGCTCGCCGGTCTTGCTCGCCCAGTGTTCGTCGACATAGCAGTGACAGGTCGCACACATCATTGACCCGCCGCACTCCGCAAGGATTCCGTCGAGCCCCTCAGCGATAGCCAAACTCATAACACTTTCGCCCACATCGCCTTCGAGTGTGGTTTCAGTTCCATCGTGAGCAATGAAAGTCACTTTGATCATAGTAAGTTCCTTATTTTGGAATGAAGGTAATGGGCAGCTTATCGAGCGCCCGGATTGAATTGCCCGGCCGCCACACTGGCTCGCCGGCGGGTTCGATCCGATCAACGCGCTTGACTAGCGCACCAAGAATCGCCTCCAGTTCGGCTCTTGCGATGTTCTGACCAACACAGCCATGAATCCCTGCACCAAAAGCCACATGGCCAACGGTCTTGCGGTCGATGCGGAATTTTTCGGGGTCGCCCCATTTTGCCGGATCCATGTTGGCTGCGCCGAGAACGCAAAGCACCTTGGTGCCCTCTTCTACCGGGAAGCCGGCGACTTCCGTCGCGCGACCGGCAGTGCGCCCAAACGTATGGACCGGAGAGGTATAACGCAAGACCTCTTCGAAAGCCGGCCGCGCAAGTTTCGGATTCTCCTTCAGTGCCTGCCACTGATCAGGATTTTGGGAGAAACACATCAGCGCATTCCCAATACCCGTGACGGTCGTGTCAACACCAGCGGAAAGGAACGAGCGCACCAACATCGCGGCCTCTTCCTCGGTGATCTGGCCTTCGTCGGCGCAGGCGAAGACCATGGCGCCGAGGCCGTCTTCCGACAACAGAGCACGCTGGCACACACCCGTTATCCATGGAACGATTTCGGCCGCATTTTTCATGGACTCACGGCGTAACTTATTATCCGGCCCGACACCGTTGAATACCATGGCGCCGTAATCCACCAGATATCGGGCGTTGGTTTCGGTCATGCCGACGGCAATGGGGAACACCGTGGTCGGAAAGGTCTCAGCCATTTCCGTGACCGCTTCAATCGTGCCCTTCTGAACCAGCTCATCCACCAACTTTTCAGCGGTTTGCTCGAAGAGCTCGCTAAAGGTCTTCACCACTTTCGGCGACAGCACGCGGGACATCACCTTTCGGGTCTTCGTGTGCTCGGGGGGGTCGACTTCGAGAATGATCGACGGTGCCCGCCAGGGATCATCCAATTTGAAATCACTCAGGCCAACGCCACGGGAGGACACGAAGTTCTCGTGATCCGAAAATACCTTCCGGGTCGTCTCAAAGCGCCCCATGGCCAGCACGCTGTATTTGGGGATATAGACGACCTCTCCTTGGGCACGCAGTTCTCGGTAGTAATCTTCCGGGTCGCGCAGGATGGATTCGTCGTAGGGGTCCACGTCCCAGACTGGGATGCCGGGAGCGGGAGTGATCTTGCGATGACCCTCAATCATAGTGACGTTTTCGGTGGTGGTCATTTAACTTCCTCTGAGGCTGCAGTTGCCTTTTGGTGTTTTAGCATGGGGTACCAATTCAGAGATGTTGCCAGGTTTCAGCGATTGAGGATTAAACCCCAGCGACTTCCGAGCAACCCACCCACGCACTTGAGTTGATAAATCAACTCAAGTGTTGCCCACTTCTAGTTGACTTGTCAACTCATAAACAGCCATGTGTCCAAAGTAGAAAAATGACAGGCCAATGAGAACTTGTGCCGCTGCTTATTTTGGAAGCAGCTCCTATTGCGATAGATTCTATTTAGATAGGCCGTATTAAGGTATGCCCTATTAAGATAAGCCCTGTTGAGATAGTCCCTTAAACTCCTTGCGCGGAAATTGGCTCTAACTGCAAAGGCGATCCCGACATACGATAGATTTATGTTATGAAAATCTATAAATACAATCACTTTCTATAATTAAAAATTTTGACTTACAGTGTCTGTTCAGTGCGTTTTTGGCGGCTAGACATCCGCTCGCAAAAGAGCCAACACCGTCGCGAATAAAGACCGCCGAAACCCTGTGGCCCGGCGCTGATCGCGGTAAGTAACAACCCAAAGCTGGCCACATTAAAGAGAGCATATTCGGGCAGCTTGCAGAAGCATCCTTTATGGAGGAAACAAACATGGCTCGCCGTTTTGTCGACTTGTCTATTTATCTCGAAAACGATGTGATCACAGATCCTCCGTTCATGCGCCCAAAAATCACCTACCAGGAACACGCGGAAACCGTTCCTGACGCCAATCATTTTTTCCCAGGGGTCACCGCTGAAGACTTTCCGGGCGGCGAAGGTTTTGCGGCGGCGGAAACCGTTACGTTAACGACTCACAACGGTACCCACCTCGACGCACCCTGGCACTTTCATCCGACTATGGATAATGGTGAGCGCGCGATTACTATCGATGAAGTGCCGTTAGACTGGTGTTTCCGGCCCGGGGTGAAACTCGATTTTCGCCATTTTGAGAATGGCTACGTGGTTACCGCCGCTGATGTTGAGCAAGAGCTCGCTCGAATAGGCTATACCCTTCAACCCATGGATATAGTGCTGGTCAATACCGCTGCGGGCATGGCAGTCGGCAATCCCAATTTTGTGGATATCGGCTGTGGTATGGGTTACGAAGCAACGATGTATCTACTGGACCGAGGTATCAAATTAACGGGCACCGATGCCTGGTCTTGGGATGCGCCGTTTAGCTACACCGCCGAGCGGGTAGCAGAGACCGGCGACACGTCCAAAATATGGGAAGGCCATAAAGCGGGGCGCGAAAAAGGCTACTGCCACCTCGAAAAGCTCCACAATCTGGAGGCCCTGCCGCCCTTTGGCTACACCATTTCCTGCTTTCCTCACAAAATAAGAGGCGCATCCGCTGGCTGGACGCGGGCGGTCGCAATCATCGACGAAGACTGACGCTCGAGATCGACTTGAGGCATCCGTCATCGTTTCCCGTCATGGTTTCCCGGTCGAAGTGTCTTAACGGGTCACACTAGCACCCGCGCTGGCAACGAATTTCTAGCAATGGAGAGTACCTAATGAAGCTTGCGACGATCGCAGATAGTACAAAAGACGGCAGCTTAGTTGTCGTCTCAGAGGACGGCTCTCGTTATCAGGCTGCGCCGGCTCACCTACCCAATCTTCAAACCGCGCTCGAGCGCTGGACAGACGCTGAGTCAGCGCTACGCGCAGTTGCAGCAAGCCTCAATCAGGGCAGAGGCTCCCCGATCGATGACGTTCAATTGCTTGCTCCCCTTCCTCGGGCCTGGCAATGGCTGGATGGCTCGGCGTTCGGCAGCCACGGCGCGCTCATGGAAACAGTTTTTGGCATCGACCCCGTTCCGCTGGATAAACCACTGATGTATCAAGGCATGTCACACCGTTTTCTATCAGCCACTGACGATGTGGAGTTCCTCACTGAGGACGATGACATCGACTTCGAAGGTGAATTCGGTGTCATCACCGATGATGTGCCAATGGGCACAACGGCCGAAGCTGCGATGAAGCACATCAAGCTGCTGGTGCAAATCAATGACTGGTCACTCCGACGTCTTGCACCAGCTGAGATGAAAACAGGGTTTGGTTGGATTCAAGCAAAACCCGCGTGCTCGATGGCCAGCTTCGCGGTCACACCCGACGCATTGGGTGATGCGTGGCAGGATGGACGAATTCATCTTCCCTTGACCGTGGACTGGAATGGCGAACGGTTTGGCAACGCCTTGGGCGGCGCCATGGACGTGGGCTTTCATGAACTCGTTGCCCACGCGGCAGCAACACGGGACCTGTGCGCAGGTACGATCATTGGCTCGGGTACAGTATCAAACGCCAACTTCCGTGAAATTGGCTCATCCTGTATCGCTGAACGACGCGGTATTGAAATTGTGGACGAGGGCGCACCCCGCACTGGCTTTATGGCGTTCGGCGACACCATCCGCATGGAAAGCCGCAACGCTGACGGCAGCGTACTGTTCGGCGCTATTGATCAGCGCGTTACCAAAAGAGCATCGTGACCACTATGCCAGCCATTACGCTTTATGCTGCCCCCGGTTCCTGCTCTCGCGTACCCTGCATCGCGCTTGAGGAAATTGGGCTGGCGTTCGACTACCACACCGTTGTCTTCTTAAAGGGCGAGCACAAATCCCCCGAGTACCGAAAACTCAATCCCAAAGGCAAGGTCCCCTGCCTGATCATTGATGACGAAGCACTGACCGAAAATGTCGCCATCTTGAGTTACCTCAACAGCCGTTTTCCAGAAGCGGAACTACTGCCTGTGGCGGCCGATGAGCTCGAGGGCGTGCGACAGATCGCCGACCTCAGTTTTGTTTCATCAACCCTGCACCCAATCGTAACGCGTATTCGGATGCCCCAGTTCTTTGCTACGCCTAATGCCTCACGCAGCGTGCACGAAGCCGGTTGCAACGCCATGCAGGAGTACTTCGAACTGATCGAGGCACGCTTAAAGAATCAGCCCTGGTGGTACGGCGACAACTGGAGTGTCATGGACGGTTATCTGTACTGGGTACACTGGCGTGTCACCGGTGCCGGATTTCCCACCGAGGACTATCCGTGTTTTAACGCGCATGCGATGCGCTCTGAGGAGCGTCCTGCGATACAGCGGGCATTGGCCCGGGAACAAGAGGCACAACGTCACCTAGAGTCACAGGGACTTGCCTTTAAACCACCACCGCTATCGAACGACTAACAACCCTGGAACATAGCGTTATCGTCAGATAGCCCACAATAAAAACAATGCCGGACAGGTCAATATTGACGACCGGAAAAGGGAGAGCATCATGAGTGACATCACGTCGACGAGCCCGGATTCAATCGAGGCAACCACGAAGCAGGGCATTGTGCTCATGTTGGCTGCGGTACTACCGGTCATGGCCATCGTATCGTTGGTGCCGGTATTGCCCATTCTTTTAGAGGAATTCGCGGCCACTGAAGGCAGCGAAGTTCTTGTGCCTATAGCAATCACCATACCAGCGCTCTGTGTTGCTATTTTCTCGCCATTGGCGGGCTGGCTGTCAGATCGAACAGGTCGAAAGAACCTGCTGCTCCTTGCCTTCGTACTCTATGCTGCGATCGGTATCGTGCCATTCTTCCTCGAGGACATTCGGCACATTATTGGAACCAGAATTCTTCTAGGTATTGCTGAAGCCACGATTATGACTGTTTCGACGGCGTTGATTGGTGACTACTTTCAGGGGGAGCGTCGCGAGAAATGGGTGGCGATACAAGTTGGCGTGGCCAGTATCTCGGCCATTATTCTTGTGGCGATCGGAGGCATTCTCGGCGAGGTGCTGGGTTCCCGAGGACCATTCCTTCTGTATTTGCTGGCATTGCCAATCGCGCTGCTGAGCGCTTTTGTGCTCTTTGAGCCGTCGAAGCAAGAGAAGGCTGTGTCGACTGCAACCGACAGCTTCCCGTTGCGGCGGATCCTGCCACTCGTGGTCATTACGCTTGGCATATCGCTACTTTTTTACACCATCATTGTGAAACTCGGTCCAATTCTTATGCTGACGACAGCGGTGACCCCGGCGGTCATTGGCGCGGCAGGAGCAGCCACAAACATGGGACATGTGGGCGGAGCGGCACTATTTGGTCGCTTTAAAAGTGCACCAGGACCTTCCCTGTTAGCCGCCGGACTGTCTCTCACAGGCTTGGGTTATGCGGGTTTAAGCATGAGCTCGGCGCTCAACATGAGTATCGTAAGCGCTGTGTGTGCCAGCCTTGGAGTGGGCTTAATGCTACCGACACTACTGAGCTGGACTATGGGCATTCTACCGCCAGTTTTCCGGGGCCGGGGGACGGGCATCTGGACTGGCACCTTTTTTCTCGGGCAGTTTATTGCGCCCATCATTGCTGTCGGTATCGAGCCGGCACTTGGCGGCCTGGACAATCTCCTCGCTACCTACTCAGCCTTAGCGTTTGCAGGAGCGATCATCGCCTTTCTAGTATCGAAGTTTACGACTCGCTAGCTATCGCCACTTGGGTGCTCATTGTGTGAGTATCGAGACATAGGTTACACAATATACCGGAGACATGGTTTACACATTAAGGCATTTGGAGGAGGACT
>CBFHHJ010000072.1:0-7499 GCA_965655505.1 Luminiphilus sp. | reverse complement strand
GCCAGCCCGGTTGATGTCTTAGCTCATCGAGCAGTCTGGACCTTGCCTGCTGTCGCGTTGGTATTACTTTTCCTCGGGCGTCTGCGGACGACGCTGGCGTTTTTCAGGCAGCCAAAAATTCTATTGGTCACTGCGTTAGCGGCTCTGGTGATTTCGATCAACTGGATAACCTTTCTTTATGCGGTGACCCACGAACAAGCAACGGATGCCAGCCTCGGCTACTTTCTGATTCCGATTTTCTCGGTCGTGCTTGGTATGTGGGTGTTTGACGAGCGCCCCACAGGGCCGCAAAAAGTCGCGATCGGATTCGCCTGCTTATCGGTCCTGCTTCAAGTGCTCGACCGAGGGGGGTTACCCCTGATATCTCTCACGCTGTCGATGTCATTTGCCTGCTATGGCGTGATCCGAAAGAAAATTCCGGTCGATTCAATCGAAGGTCTATTTTTGGAATCGGCATTTCTGGTGCCGTTTGGTCTAGGTTGGTTTCTTTTCACCGGTGGCGCAGGGCTGGGTGCCTACGGACTGAGGGTTGACGTGTTTTTGGTTTGTGCAGGAGCATTTACTGCGCTGCCGCTATTGACCCATGTGGCCGCCGCCCGGCTCCTGCCGCTTTCTACCTTGGGTCTGCTGTCCTACGTAGGACCCACGTTACAGCTGCTCGTTGCGCAGCTATTGTTGAAAGAGCCCCTTGGCAACGTCACGCTCGTGTCGTTTTTGGTCCTTTGGACTGGGCTCGCTTTCATTCTCATCGATACGCTTCGGAGCGCGCGCCGGTTGAGGAAGGTCGCGCCCGGTAAAGTCTAAGGGTGCCCGCCAAGACGCTAATGATGGGCTGAGTGGTCTGAGTGGTCAGATTTGTCTGAAGAGTCAGGAGCGATCTTTGTTGAATCAGATTTAGACAGTGCCGTGCCATCCATGCCATCCCCTTCGTTTCCAGAACCCTCGACACCAGTACCACCGACTCCAGCTCGACCGATTCCAGCGCCATCCGCGCTGGTCTCGTGCATGCCAGTACCATTCATGCCAGTACCGTGCATGCCAGTGCCGTGGTTTGAATGGGCGCCGGTAAGGTGATCCAAATGACTGGCAGTCAGCCAAATGGTCCAGCAGCCGGCTAAAACAAGCAGAGTTCCCAGGGTTTTTCTAACCCAAAGAGATCCGAGAAATCGGCTGGCCCGTTGCCCAAGCAGCGTGGCACCAAGCATGGCGGGAGTCGTGCCGAGACCAAATATCAACATCAATAGACCGCTATCGACGGGGCCGCTTCCCGCTGCAGCACTCCAGCTGAGCGCGCTGTAAATCAAACCACAGGGCATCAAGCCCCAGATAGCTCCGAGCAATAGTCCATCTACAGGGTTTTGCGGGGGCATGAAGCGCTGTGCGACCGGCGAGATTCGCTTCCAGAGACTGCCTCCTAAGCGTTCGAGGTATGCCATGCCCTGCCAGAGGCGCAGGGTGTGAAGGCCCATCGCGATCAGTAAAAAGCCAGCGATGAAGCGCAAAGCAATAGTCCAACCTGCGAGTTGAATGGCGCCCGCGGCGGTTCCGATAAGCGCGCCAATGAGGGCGTAGCTAATGACGCGTCCCGCGTGATAGCTGAAAGGGATGAGTGTCGAGCGTGGTTGCTGACCTTGCAGTGCGATGGCGATACCACCGCACATACCAAGGCAGTGACCGGCGCCCGCGAGACCTAGCAAAAACGCACTGGCAATGTCAGCGGTTGTCATCATCGGTCGGCTTTGAGGAAGGTTGGTCGAGATCGTCGTTAAGCGCGCGCCATCCGTCTTTGTCCAAGTCGTCGTACTGACCCCGGTTAACGGCCCAGATGAGCAAGCCCACAATGCCTACTGCAAAAATCAGGGCCACTGGAATCAATAGATACAGACTGTCCATTAGTTAATCTCGCATTCGGCGCAAACGCAGCGCGTTTAACACTACGATGAGTGAGCTCAATGACATGCCTAGCGCGGCGAGCCAGGGCGGAATGTAACCCATTGCTGCAAACGGTATGCCGAGTAGATTGTAGCTCGCGGCCCAAAACAGGTTTTGTTTCATCACCCGAGTCCCAGAACGAGCGCCGGTTAAAATCGTTGATAGCCGCTCGAGATTGTCCTCGGTTATGACAAAGTCCGCTTCAGCCTGCGCGATAGCGGTAGCACCCGCGACAGCCACCGATGCATCGGCAGCACTCAGCAGCGGCGCATCGTTAAGCCCGTCGCCCACTGCCAGTACCTGTCGGCGGTCTTGCTGAAGGGTTTGCAGTGCACTCAGTTTATCCGCAGGCGTTAAGTTCGCCTGATACGCAATGTCCAAATCCTTTGCGATTGCAGCAACGCGCTCCTCGCTATCACCAGACAGTATCTGTACCCGCAACCCTTGCTGTTTAAGCGATTGGATACAGTTGTATGCACCGGGTCGTAAGTGCTCGGCGAGACCTATCCAGGCGAGCCAAACGCCTTCCGCGACAAGCCCAATCCAGTAATGTTGCTTATCGGGAGGAGCGGGAATCGTTGCTAGCTCGGCGCAGAAGCTAGCGCTACCCAAACGAAGCTCGATTGGATCTTTGCTGTCAGGTGCAGACCAAAGGCCTCGCATGCCTGCGCCAGGAACGGCGTCGACCCGAGTAACGGTGTTGGCGGCGCTGAGCCCATGGAATGAACTCGCTGCAGGATGGCTGCTGAATTGTTGTAGCGCGCTCGCGAGTGCCAATGCTTCTGGTCTCGAAATGCTTCCGGCAACACTGATTGCTTCAACGGTGAGTGTTGTCTCGGTGAGTGTGCCAGTTTTGTCGATCAGCACATCGACGCAACTAGCGGCGGCCAATACGCCGAACTCACCTTTCACTTTGACCCCGCGACGGCGCAGCCAGGCTGTGACCGACGCCACGGCAGCGGGTGTCGCGAGTGAGAGTGCACAGGGGCATGCAACTACTAGCACCGAAAGTGCAGACCACAGTGCCAACGAGGCATCTTTCCAAAGCCAGTAACCCAGCGTCAGTCCTGCAGCAATCAACACAAAGGCGACAAACCGAGCAGCAATACGGTCGATCAGCAGCAAAAACGTAGGCTTCTCTTTGCGGGCGCGATCGACGTCATTGACCAGTGCCGCCAAGCGGGAGTCTCGAAAACTCGACTGGACGGTAGTCTCAATTGTAGCCTCGCGATTTACTGTGCCGGCGTACACAGCGTCACCTGCCGAGACTGTTCGAGGCACCGATTCCCCGGTAAATATTGACTCGTCCACTGCCGACGTGCCGGTCACAATCGTACCGTCAAAGGCGATTCCATCCCCCGCACTTACTCGCAGCGTATCACCCGGATTCACCTGATCACGCGGTATGCGCTGCCACGCGCTTTCGCGATGGACGTTGACGAACTCGGGGAGGGTGTCTTCAAGACGAACGAGAGCGATGAGATCTGCGTCCCGTAGGCGCTTTTCGGCGTAGCGCGCAAGCAATAGGAAAAAGACGAACATCGTGATCGAGTCGTAGTAAGTCTGGCCACCGCCGGCGAGAGTGGCCCATAAACTTGCAAGCGTTGCCAGAACAAGCGCAAGCGCTACGGAACTATCCATAATCAAGGCACCTTGACGCAGGTGCTGCCAGGCATTGCGAAAGAAACTTTGCCCACTGTAGAACAATACAAACAGCGTCAGCGGCGCGCTGACGGCGCGCAGCAACTGTTGGATGTCTGCATCAATCCCCTGGAGGTCTCCCGCATGCAGTGCGATCGCGAACATACCCACTTGCATCATGCCTAGCCCTGCGACCCCCAGCCTGCGAAGGTCTCGACGGTTGTCCGCACGCATTCGCTCAAGGCGTTCATCGGTGCGCCAGGGCCTGACGTCGTAGCCGAGTGTCAGCAAGGTTTCGATGGCTTTGGCGGGATCGCACCCACGGCGCAGTCCGACGACAACCCGAGATTGAGACAGGTTGATGTCAACCGAGCGAACCTCGGGTATGTCGTTCAGAAACTTTTCGATGATCCAGGTGCAGGCAGCACAGCTCATTCCCGACACCAGCAATGCAAGCTCGACGCCGTCGTTCGTCTCACGAGTAAAGTTGGCCACCCAATCTTCGTCGCGATACCAATCCACGACGTTCGTATCTATTTCGCTTGGGGTGGGTGGGAATGCGGTTCGCTGACGATAGAAAGCGTTCATGTCAGCACCGGCAATGAGCGAAGCCACCGCCTGGCAACCGCTACAGCATACGCATTCTTGTGAACCGTCGATTAGCACGGTGAGGTGGCAGCCTGTCGGAATAACTTCCCCGCAGTGAAAGCATTCGCCCTTTGGTACGCTGTGAATCAAAAGCGTTGATCACCATCAACACGCCAGTTGCTCCCGACACCAAGATCGACGATCCAGTGCCAGCGCCCGTCGATGGCCTGAGGCAACATCACTCGATAATGCCCGTTAGCGATTTGGGTGACGGGCACGGTAATGTCTTGGGATGCTTCCAGAGGGTGTGATAGCACCAACCGGAGTTGAGGCGCGTCAACGGGTCCAGTGATTTGCATATCGAGTTGGCGACCGGTGACCGCAAGCTCCGCGGTGATGCCTCGCTCGGCAGCTAGATTCTGGCGTTTTAGCTGTCGGTTGATCGCTAAACCTTCCTTGTAGTACTCGTCAACGACAAGGTCATCCGCGTACTGGTTGGCTAGTACCAACGTGTAGAGGGCTGCTACGACCACAGAGCCCGGCAACAGAATCAAAAACCAAGGCCAGAATTGGCGATACCAAGGGCGAGGGACTGCTGGGTCTTTTGTTTTCACAGGGGCTTAATAAAGCGCGATTCAGACTCGGTCGTGACCGAGGCATCATCAGTGCGCGTCACCGTGAAGGTGATCGATGTGGCGGGTACATCCAGTGTCATAGGGTTTGCACGAATACGCAGGGTCAATTCACGCAATTCGCCCCCCGAAACGGCGATATCCTGTTGTCCAATAATTTCAGCCCCGTCAATACCACGCACATCGATAGTGAATTCGCGTCGCTCGGAATCGAGGTTCGATAAATGAATCTTATAAACGTTGTCGATCAAGCCGCCTGGGGCTTCCATATAAAGTTGATTCCGCTCTCTTAGAATAGTGAGGTCAACGAGGTCACGGGTAACGAGAGAGGTGGCAAAAACCCCCACCATGATACAGAGCACTGTCACGTAGCCGATTAAGCGTGGCCGTAAAATATGCGTTGAACCACCTTCCAGTTGATTCTCGCTGGTGTAGCTCACCAATCCTGGTGCATACCCCATTTTGTTCATGATCGAATCACAGGCATCGATACAGAGTGCGCAGCCGATGCACTCGTATTGCAGGCCATCCCGAATATCAATGCCGGTAGGGCAGACCTGCACACACAACTGGCAGTCAACGCAGTCGCCGAGATGTTCAGACTGCTCGCCGGTCCGTTTGCGCGAACCCCGGGGTTCGCCGCGGCTGGGATCATAGGAGACGATCAATGTGTCGCGATCGAACATGACGGATTGAAAACGCGCATACGGACACATGTAGGTGCAGACCTGTTCACGCATGTAACCCGCATTGATATACGTTGCGCAGGTGAAGAAAACGGTCCAAGCGGTAGCCCAAGAGCCTGCCTGGCCGGTAAAGAAATTTGGCAGTAACTCGCGGATGGGTGTGAAATATCCAATAAAGGTAATACCCGTCAGAAATGCGACGAACACCCAGCCGGCGTGTTTCAGAAACTTTTTGCGAAACTTGGTGAATGACATGGGCTCTTTATCGAGCTTCATGCGCTGATTGCGGCTGCCCTCAAAACGCTGTTCGATATACATAAAAATCGCTGTCCAAACGGTTTGGGGGCAGGTGTAGCCACACCAGACGCGACCCGCGAAAGCGGTGACGGTGAACAGCGCAAACGCGGCGATCATCAGCAGAAACCCGAGCATGACCAGATCCTGAGGCCAGAAGGTCAGCGTGAGAATATGAAATTTGCGCTCAGGTAGATCAAATAGGACGGCTGGGCGGCCACTTAAATTAATCCAAGGCAGCA
The DNA here is from genome assembly GCA_965655505.1 of Luminiphilus sp. GTDB lineage: Bacteria > Pseudomonadota > Gammaproteobacteria > Pseudomonadales > Halieaceae > Luminiphilus. The sequence continues at coordinate 1,484 of CBFHHJ010000072.1, read as the reverse complement.
GGAAATAGCCCAGCAATAGCGGCCATCCCGTGTAAAGTCGAACCCGTTGGAAGAAGCCTTCTATCTTGCGTGTATAGATTTTCTCCCGCTTTTGGTACAGATCAAGTTCTGCGACTTCAGCGGGAGCGGCCGCATCGACCGCAAGGACGTCATCCTTGTTGGTTGCTGACACCGCTATCTACCTCCACACCGATGATGTTGGCTCAGGGATTTACCGCAAGTTGGGAATCATCTTCGTGAGTCAAACCATAAACCCAGGCGGTCAGTATGTGGATCTTGTCTTCAGTGAGGACATCCCCAAAGGCCGGCATCACACCGTTGCGTCCATAGCGCAGCGTTTGCGCGATTTGCTCGCGGGTTCCACCGTATAACCAAATGCCATTGGTCAGATTGGGTGCGCCCATCAGCGGATTGCCCTTGGCATCTTGTCCGTGGCAGGCGGCGCAATAGGAGGCGAAGTGCTTTTCACCCGCAGCGGCTTTGGTGGCGTCTGCCTCCCGGTTATTCAGTGCCAGCAGGTACTGAGTCGCTTCTTCGATGCCGCTATCGCCGAGGATGGCTGACCACGCAGGCATCGCGGCACGTCGGCCATGGATGAGCGTCGCTTTAATTGCTTCGGGAGAGCCGCCATAGAGCCAATCATTATCCGCTAGATTTGGAAAGCCGTAGGCGCCATAGGCATCGGAGCCGTGACATTGCGCGCAGTTGTTTCCAAACAAACGTTGTCCCATTTTGCGGACTTCAGGGTCATGGGCAATCTCTTCCACAGGCAGCGCTAAATAGCGGTCGCGAACCGCTCGATACTCGTCTTCAGCGATCGCTACCCGATGCTCGTACTGTCCGATTGAAGTCCAGCCGAGCAAGCCTTTGAAGTTGCCGAGACCGGGGTAGAAGGTGAGGTAGCCAATACCCCAAATGACGGTGATAACGAACATGTAAAACCACCAAGCGGGCAGGGGGTTGTCGTATTCCTCCAAACCATCAAATGTGTGTCCAGTCGTTTTCACGTCACCCGACTGTTTTTTGCGGTTGCCAAAAAGCAACCATACAGCCAGTACGATTTGTGCGGTGGTTAGCACAATTATCCACCCACTCCAGAAATCACTCACTGTCTTGCACCTCTTTGTTCATTGTGCGCTTGTTCATTTCATCGTCGGCGAAGGGCAGATTGGCGGCTTCATCGAAATCTTTCTTACGATTTCGGCTGTATGCCCACGCGACCAGCCCCAGAAAGCTCAGCAGCATGAACGCTGTGCTAATGCCTCTAAGATCATTGATGTCCACAGCTTATCGACGCGACTGAATGAGTGTGCCCAGCCCTTGTAGGTAGGCAACTAACGCGTCAATTTCTTTCTTGCCAGCTACCGCCTCAGCGGCACCCGCGATCTCGGCGTCGCTGTAGGGGTGTCCGAGTTTTCGCAAGGTCTTGAGCTTTTTCTCTGTGCGTTCACCGTCGATTTCGTTTTCAAACAGCCAGGGGTATG
>CBFHHJ010000071.1:0-7657 GCA_965655505.1 Luminiphilus sp. | reverse complement strand
CACCTTCAACACCGTGCTGGCGTTAGTGATGTTAATCGTACTGGTGCTGATGTTCACGGGTCGTAGCGCAACTCACTCGAGCGCAGATGAACCCAAAAATCTATTACTGGGCCACCTACTCATGGTGCTTGCGGGTTTTTGGGGTGGTTTTATCCAGATAGGCGTTGGCTTCATCCTAATGCCGATTCTAAATCGCGTTATGGGCCTGGATCTCGTAGCGACCAATGTTTACAAGGTATTTATCGCCGGCGGCTATACCGTGGTTGCACTGCTGGTATTCGCTATCAATAGTGACTTACTCTGGCTCATCGGTGGCGTACTCGCCATTGGGAACTCGCTAGGTGGCTATCTGGGCGCTAAACTTACTATCAGCCGGGGTGAAAAATTGATCCGGCCAGTGTTGGCCCTCGCGATTTTGGCGATGGTAGTACGCTTACTATTTTTTAGCTGACAGTGCAGCGAATCGACCGCAGATGCATGCAGCCATTGGGAGTTAGACAACATGTACACAGCCCGTCGCACAGTCCGCCGCACCATGCTTATCGCTATTTTTGCTCTCGCTTTTGTTGGACTAAGCGGCTGCAGTGGGGTGCAAGTCGACTCTGCACCGGTAGAGCGTTTCGCTGAGGGGAACTATCAAACCTACAGTTGGCGGGTGGCGGCCATTGAGAACACTGATGATTCGAGAGACTTTATGTACGTCGTTGATCCGACCATACGAAGTGCGGTGAACCAAGAGCTGCAAAGCAAGGGCTATCGAATGGTTGATGCCAAGGGCGACTTTGTTATCGATTATCAATTTAAAACGTCCCTTTCCGATGGCGCCCTGTCCTCCACTGCATTGATGTCAGACAATCGCTACCCAATTCCCAATACGGAAGCGGTGATCAATCGACGTACCGATCAAGCACTGGTCGATAACGCTTATGCACTCAGTGGACCCCGCGAGGTCAACAGCGTCTTGATTACCTTTTCCGACGGCGCCGATCAGGGACTCATCTGGGCGGCCTCGATGAGCAAGATTGTGGAAGACGTCAATCAAACCGATCCAAAAGACATGGCGAAAAGCGTCAATTCGGCTGTGGGTCGTACCTTGGGCAAACTCCCCAAAGCCCAGTAACGGATCAGCGGTCGTAAACCGCAGGATTCGCGCAGAACGGCATTGGTTTGCCGGAAAGCCCGGCCATTAAATTGCCAAGCGCGCGCTCCATCATGGCTTGGCGTGTCGCGGCCGTCGCACTGCCTAAATGCGGCGCCAGCACGGCGTTGTTCAAACCAATTAAAGGGCTGTCTGAAGGCAGCGGCTCGGTTTCAAAGACATCGAGCCCGGCGCGCAGGCGACCGCTATCGAGTTCATTGATTAAGGCCGATTCATCCACAAGACTGCCCCGCGCGGTATTAATCAGCGTCGCGCCATCGCGCATCGAAGCTAACCGCTCTGCACTCACCAGATGTCGAGTTTCCGATGTTGCAGCAGCATGAACGGTTACGATATCCGCACGCTTAAAGAGTTCATCGAGAGTTACCGCCTCGACACCCGGCAGCTCACGAGGGGTTCGATTCCAAGCAATCACATTGGCTCCAAATGCCTGAACCCGTTTGACGACCGCCTGCCCAATCGGACCCAGGCCGATAACACCCACGGTTGAGCGGCTGATATCACTGCCCAAGAAAAAGCCCGTCGACCAACCGGCCTGCCAGCCACCCTCGCGGATAAATTTGTCAGCCTCAGCGATGCGCCGCGTGCTGGCCAGCATCAACGACAACGCCATATCGGCAGTACTGTCGACTAAGACGCCGGGAGTGTGTCCCACCGGTATGCCAGCCGCAGTTGCGGCCTCGATATCAATGTGATCGACGCCAACGGAAATACTCGAGATTAGTTTCAGTGTGCCGCCCGCGGATAACACCGAGGCGGGAATCGGGTTGCCCACCGAACACAGGATCCCATCGGCATCTTGTGACAGTCGCTTTAGCACGCGCTCGGTCAGCGGCTCCCCTCCACTGGGCACGATCACTTCAAACTCCGCTCGCAGAAGGTTCATGACAGCCTCTGGCAAGGGCAGTGCAACAACGACTTTTGACGACATATCCGCCTCGACAGGTTTTTTAGTGAAACTACAAACTTAAAACGTCACTGTAACGACTGGCAGCACGCGTAACCGTCAGCCAGCCGTCTTTCTAGAATGATCTCTGCGGACCTACAAGGTAATGCCGCCGTCGACAACAATACACTCACCATTGGTATAGCTGGATGCGTCGGATACCAAGTACAGCACCGTCCCTGCCATTTCGTCCGGCTGGGCCTCGCGGCCAAGGGGAATCTTGCCTTTCCACTCGTTGGCAATCTCTTCGTTGTCAAACAACGCGCCTGCGAATTTGGTGCGTGTGAGCCCCGGTAGCAGTGCATTACACCGAATGCCTAGGCCGCCGCACTCCTTGGCAAAGGCTTTGGTCATGTTAATCACAGCGGCTTTGGTGATGCTGTAAATGCCCTGGTAAACCCCAGGCTGCAGCCCGTTGACGGAAGCGGTATTCACAATCACCCCCTTGCCCTGCTCGCGCATGAGTTTGCCCGCTTCGATCGACATGAAAAAGTAGCCGCGAATATTCACATCCACAGTCTTCGAATACGCGGCAAGGTCTGTGTCAAGGATATGACCGAAATACGGGTTGGTGGCCGCGTTGTTGACGCAGATATCTAAACGGTTATGTGTCGCTTTTATGTGGCGGAAAATCTGACTGATGTCGTCCATGTTGCCGATGTGACACGCGAACGCCTCTGCACTACCACCCTCGGCGACGATCGCATCTGCAACTCCCTGGCAATCGTCTACCTTACGGCTCGATACAATAACGTGGGCACCTTGGGTGGCGAGCAGACGAGCGATGCTCTCGCCTATCCCGCGACTGGCACCTGTAACCAGCGCGATGCGTCCTGTCAGATCAAAAAGATCGGTTGCCATGGGTCACTCCTGTTTTTATGGGTTTGATATGAAAAAGTCACTGAAGCCCGTGCGCCGGCCTACTCGCCGACCAGGCGTCACAATTATGAATGATGCGCCAACACCATGAAGCCACGTTCGCCGACCCCCTTATTTAGCCATGCCACGTTTTACGCACAGGCGCTTGCCAGCGGTCTGTGACCAAAGCAGGACACCAAACATTGGCATAGCGATCAACAGCCAAGCGCCGTTATAGCCGGCAGTTGCCAACACTGCGCCCGTGGCCAAAGGACCAACGACTCGGCCGGCGGATGCAGACAACGCAGTGGCACCCATCATTCGGCCGCGCTCACTGTCCCTAGGCAACATGCTGGCTATGGTATTTAGCACGGGTCCGCAGCAAATTGCCCCGGTGAACAGCCCGATCAGAATCAGCGCTTGCGGGAGCTCTCCCGTTACCAAGATTGTGCCAAGCAAGCAGGTGGCGCTTACCGCTGCGCCAGTGGCTAACACGGGCAGTAAACCGAATCGCGTCGTCAGCCAGTTCATCATCACTCCCTGAATGAGGATCATGCCAATACCGACTACCCCAAACAAAAACCCCACCTCTTTTGGGCCCCAATCAAGCGTGGCAGCCAGCCATAGCGGGCTGAGGTAGGTCGCCGCGCTCACGGCGGAGGTGTGTAGCAAATACTGAAATACCATTAAACGCGCGCGATGGCGCCGCAAAAACCCAAGCATAGATTCGTTGGCCACCGGAGGAGCAGGCACAGCGCGACTATCAGTCGGTTTTTTGCCATCGAGCAGCACGCCCGCAAGCAGCGCCGATACCAGTGACATTGTTGCGGCGAACAGGCCGGGAACAACAAACGATTGATCGTCCCCGGCTAATAGACCACCGATGAAGGGCCCGAGAATGAGCCCGACGCCAAACGCCGTGCCCACCAGCCCCATAGCCTTGGCCCGTCGCTCTGGACGGCTAACATCGGCCATCAGCGCAGATGCTACCGGCAGGCTGCCCGCCATGATGCCGCCGAGGGCTCGCGCCGCATACAACATCCATAACGTGCTTGCGAAAGCCAACAGCACATACGAAAGGGCGCCGCCAAAGAGGCAAATGATCAGAACAGATCGTCGCCCCAAGCGATCAGACAAGCCTCCCCAAAACGGCGCGACCAACCCAGCGCAGACACTGTAAATCGCGATGACCATTGCCACATCTAATTCATCACCGCCGACCTTGGGCGCAAGGAACGGTAAAATAGGAAGGACAATGCCAAAGCCGATCAGGTCAACGACTATGACCAGAAACACCAGCCATTCGGGGGGTAAGCCGCGCTTTTTGTCGGGATCTAAAGTAGGCGACGTCATGAGTCAGCTGCAGATGCGCAGATCATGATTCGGTCCAGCGATGAACCTCGGGAACGGAAATACCAAATAGATCGAGGGTACGCGACACACTCTGGGTCACCATTGCATCGATGTTGGGCGGGGATGCATAAAAAGCGGGTACCGGTGGGGCAACGATTGCGCCCATTTCCGTGACGGCCACCATGTTTCTCAAGTGACCCAAGTGCAGCGGTGTTTCCCGAACCATAAGCACCAGGCGTCGGCGCTCCTTAAGTGCCACATCCGCCGACCGCGTGAGCAGCGTCGACGTTACGCCAGTGACGATTTCACCCATAGTCTTAATCGAACACGGGGCAATCAACATACCCAAGCCCTGAAAAGAGCCGCTGGCAATAGAAGCACCGACGTTGCGAACAGGATGAAACTCATCCGCCAATTGCTTGATGTCGCTGACGGACCGATCCAATTCGTGATGCACGGTTAATTCAGCCGATTTCGACATGACCAAATGGGTTTCCACCGGCAGTGGGCGCAGCAGTTCAAGGGCTCGGACGCCGTAGATGACGCCCGAGGCACCGCTAATTCCAATAATGAGCCGATCCATTAACCCGCGCTCCAAAGTAGGAAGCAACCAAAAGGAGCTAAGGGTAACAGGCATTCAAGCAGACACCAGTGCTGGATGAGCACCGGTATCTGCCGAGAGCCTGCCCGAGGATCAGAGGTCGAGGCGAATGCCCAGCTCGACTGAGCGGCCGGGTTCGGGAGCGTATTCCCGTAACCAAGAGGTGCTTAACCGAATTTCCTCATCCGTGATATTGCGTACCCCGGCGCTCACAGTCACCGGCACATCAGCTGGGCTGAATCGCCACTCACCGCCGAGGTCCCAGCGTAACCAGCTATCCGTTGGCTCCTCATTTTCGCCGGGGCGATCCTGATCAGAGGCGGCAACAAGACGCGTGTAGTAGTACTGGTTATCGCTGGACCAATTGAGACCCAAAGACCCAGTGACGGGTGGCAGACGGGGCACATCACCGCTGTCATCGAGCTCGCCTCGCACCACGTCAACCCCAAGCTCTAAGAATGCGGCGCCACCGAGGGCTTCACCGAGATGGACCTCGGCATCCAGCTCGGCGCCTACAAATCGTGCGCCTTCCTGAACATACCGTCGCACCGGGGTCTCATCCACTTCTACCCCGGTATTTTCGAGATTGATGAAACGGTCGAAATCGTTCACGTAGAAAGCAAGCGATACACTATTGGCGCCACGATGAAACGTCGCACCCAAATCCAGGTTCACGCCGCGCTCGGTATCGAGGTCGGTATCGCCAATTTCAATCGCCCCCGTCGCGGCGTGAGTGACCCAGGTGTCTGGGCCCATGTTGGCAACGTTGGAGTAAAGCTCCTCCGCTGCGGGCGCCCGCTCTGCACGGCTAAGCGAAGCGGACAGGTGCCAAGCGGGGTTTAGCTCATAAATGACCCCCAACGATGCAGATAGAGCCGTGTAATCACGGCTTGGTGCTACTGTGGCGTCAGGGGTTAACGAATCCCAATCCATCCGCAAGCCTGCTTCGACCTGCCAATCGCCACCATGCCAGTCTTCAAGCAAAAATATGCCCGCTCGCTCAATATCCGTTTCGGGAACAAAGGCTTCCTCACCGAGGGCACTGAACGATGTATCACTAACCTGAATGCCGACAACACCGTGAAAATCGTTGATAGCCTTATGCACCAGTTCGATCCTGCCCTCGATACTCTCGCTGGCATAGACGGTACCGATTTCAGATCCCTCAAGTTCCACGTGCTCATAATCGGTGTAGGTGGTAAAGGCGCGCAGCACTTCTACGCCAGGTAACGGCTCGTGTAGGTGCAGGACAGCGTCGTAACGCGTCTGTTCCATATCAAGGCGGATATTCTCTTCGCCTTCTTCTTCATCATGATCGTCGTGGCCATCTCCATGCTCTTCATCATGGTCGTCGTGCTCATCCCCATGATCCTCGTCATGATCTTCATCGTGCTCTTCGTAATGATCTTCTTCATGGCCATGGGCATGAGAGCCCTCGGGTAGGCCGTATTCGCTGTTTAGCCGGTTGGCCGCAAAACCAAAGAAACCTCCATCAAAGTGAAAACTGAAACCCAAGGTGCCGCTATCGGCTTCGGCAGAGGTGTTTCCCAGCGTATCGGAGTCATCACTGCCCGCACCATCAGGTACGGTGAGATCGTCCGCATCGCGCAGCAAGCCATCCGCATAAAGCGCAACATTTCCGATGCTGTGCTCGGCTCGAAAGACCCCACTTTGGCCATCGTTGGCACCGCTATAACGCCACGCCAGACCCAATCGGGGTGCGTCGGTCAGTTGGGTCGGCACTCGGCCATCGACAACGTTAACCACGCCGCCAATCGCGCCGCCACCATACAAAAGCGTGGCCGGCCCGCGAAGCACCTCGATGCTATCGGCAAGCAAGGGCTCAACCGCGACGGCGTGGTCTCCACTGAGTGACGAAACATCAGCACTGCGAGTGCCGTTCTGCAGCGACATGACTCGCGGGCCAGCAAGCCCGCGAATCACCGGTTGTCCAACACCAGGGCCAAAGCTCGCGTTGTGGACACCAGGAATTCCATCCAGAGTATCCCCAAGGGTTGCCGCCGCCTCACGCGCGAGGGCATCACCCGACAAGCTATCGACCGGAAAAGCCGTTTCCATCGTGGATTGATGCAGCGGAATGGTTACCAGTACGTGCTCTAACTGGCTATTCGGTCCCTGTTCCTCGTTCTGGTTCTGGTTCTGGTTCTGGTTCTGATCTTGTTCCTGAGCCTGTACGGAAAGACAGGCGGCGGCCGTGCAGGCCGCTATCGAAAAAACGACAGTTTTCATGTTTGCGTCTCCAAATTGTCATACAACGACGCTGAGAGCGTCACCGAAAATCAATCAGGAGTAGGAGGGGGGACCGCGAATTGTAGGCAGGGCACGCGCAACCCACGGCAAATCGACGGGCCGTCGCGCAATAACGTAAGTTTGAGACTGCGGCAGCGGGGCTGACCAACTGCTGCTGGGTAGTGGGGCGCCGTGACCGTGGACACAGACCTCACAGTCAACACCTGCCTCAACCGGATGCCAGTGGTCGCCGGCAGTAACCTGGAGTGACAAGAGGGCAAACAGCACAGCAAAAACAGCAGATCGGACCGATCCACCGTTAGCCACTGCCTGTAAAAAGCCCCTTGATGTCATTTTGAACCTTGAGTACGTCTTGCTTGTTTCGCGCACAACTTTTACGAAGCCCATGTTGTGTACGAACTGGTTGTCTGCTGCCCAGCTGCGCACAACCTAGCGGCGTGCAGCAGGCCCGTCAAGCATGGGTGCCGGT
>CBFHHJ010000070.1:0-7692 GCA_965655505.1 Luminiphilus sp. | reverse complement strand
GCCTCGCCAACTAACCCTTCATCAATTGAAATCACGCGAACGGTATCCCCGACGGTTACCCTCGCCACGCCTTGAGGAATCTTGAAGTCGATCCAGCGAGTATCACCAATGCCGGTGAGAGTGGTCAGTGTGTCCCCAGTGTTCAGCAAGTCGCCAACAGATAAGTCGTAAATTCCCAGCCGACCTGTAAAGGGTGCCCGCATCGTCAGTCGGCTCAGCTGCGCGTCAGTCGCGGCAATTTGCGCCTGCAAGCTCTGACTTCGTGCCAGCAGCGTGTCGAGTTGATCTTGGGATGCTAGGGAGTCTTGTTTTAGCTTCTGAACGCGCTTCAACTGAACCTCAACGAGATCAAGGTCGGCAAGCAGGGCGGTACGTTGGGCTTTTAAATCCTCGTCAAATAGTTGAAATACGACATCGCCCTCTTGAACAACCGCACCCGCAGCGACCGGTAGCGCCACCACGCGACCTGTCGCTTCCGCTGTCATAGAAACAAACTCGGGCGCTCGCACACTGCCAGTCAATCGGCGAACCGGAGTCCATTGGGACTTGGTGGCGGTATGGGCGGTGATGGCGGCAAAGGGCGGGGGAAAGCTCTCCGCCATGGCCATGGCCGCGGAAATCTGTAGATACTTGATGCCCGCTAGACCCGCCGTCACCGAAAAGCAGATGACGACGGTTAACAGCCAGGGAACGATTCGCATAAAGGAGTCCGATCAGTTTTGAGGGCTGGCTCACAGCCCAAGATGGTGAAGTCAATCAAATGGCGTTTGGCGCTTAACGGTTCGGCTCACTCTGACGGCGGCACATAACCCTCGGCGCGGTCGTGATCCTGCCCCTCTAAAAATTTATCCATCTCTTGCTGCAGGTATTTCCGCGCATCTGGGTCCATCAGGCTGAGATGCTTTTCATTAATCAGCATAGTCTGCTCGGCTTGCCATTCCTGCCAAGCCTTTTTTGAAACGTTGTCAAAAATTACCTGCCCCTTAGGCCCGGGGATAGGCGCTCGATCCAGTCCTTCCAGTTCTTCTTTGTAGCGCTTGCAAAAAACAGTTCTGGTCACGAGATTTCTCCGGTTTTTGTTGTGCCGATATCAGCCAATTTATCAAACAGTCGGGCGACTGGGCGGGGTAATCCCAGCGAGCCCGGATCGCTAATTTCGACCCAGCGCTGGCGATCGTTGTCGGCAATGTGATCCTGTGGGGAGTTTACGTCGACGACCACGGGCTGGATGTGCAAATGAAAGTGGCTAAATGTGTGACGAAATGGTGTTGTGAGCCCCGTACAAATTAGTGTTGTCCCCAAGGTCTGAGTACACCAATCGTCAACTGCTTCCTGATCCGGGAGTTGGGGAAAACACCACAGGCCGCCCCATATCCCGTTATCCGGCCGGCGCTCAAGGAATACCTGTTGCCCGTGTCTGGCAATGACAAAGACCGTGGATCGCTCCGGCATTGGTGAGCGTTTTCGTTTGCCCGGGAAAGCAGCTTGTTGCCCCTCGCTTCGCGCTAAGCAAGTGGTCCCCAAGGGGCATTGATCGCACTGAGGCTTGCTGCGAGTGCACAGTGTTGCCCCCAGATCCATGATGGCTTGCGTGTAGTCAGCTACTCGCTCTGAGGGTGTTGTGCGCTCGGCAATTTGCCAGAGTGTTTTTGCAGTGGCGCTTTCTCCAGGCCAGCCGGGCACCGCGAAATGGCGTGCAAGAACCCGCTTGACGTTACCGTCGAGGATTGGCGCACGCTGCTTAAAGGCAATGCTGACGATCGCCCCCGCCGTTGAGCGCCCAATACCGGGCAGCGCAACGAGGCCGTCAACGTCGGAAGGGAACTGCCCACCCAGTTCGGAAACAACGACTCGTGCGGATTTCAATAAATTGCGCGCGCGAGCGTAGTAGCCCAGCCCTGTCCACAGGTGCAAAACTTCATCTTCCTGAGCTGAAGCGAGATCCTCAACGGTAGGGAATCGGGTCATGAAGCGCTCATAGAAGGAAATCACAGTCGCTACTTGGGTCTGCTGCAGCATGATTTCCGACACCCAGACGCGATAGGGCGAGATATTGCGCTGCCACGGCAGGTCTTTGCGCCCGGCCACATCGAACCAGTCAAGCAAGCGCGGCGCGAACGTCGCCTCTATTGCGTCTAAATCAGGTACCAATTGGTAATTACCTTGAGTGAATTGGAGGCGCTCTTTGGATACAATCCGCCGCTTAGTGTAGCGCGCTCAGGCAATCGGCCAGTATCAGGGCCGGCGGTGGCGCTATTGTATACCTGTCCAAACATCGTTTTGGGCTATTCGGGAGTTCATCATGACCGCTAGCCAGGATGTCCGTCGCGCCAGTGTCAGCCGCGACACGCTGGAAACCCAGATCAGCATCGACCTGTGTCTTGATGGCACGGGTCAGGCCGAGTTCGATACCGGTGTGCCATTTTTGGAGCACATGCTCGATCAAATTGCCCGTCACGGGATGATGGATCTGAAGGTCCACGCCAAAGGGGACCTGCATATCGATGCCCACCACACCGTGGAAGATATCGGCATTACGCTGGGTCAGGCTTTCAGCAAGGCGGTAGGGGATAAGAAAGGACTGGTGCGCTACGGCCACGCCTATGTACCCCTCGATGAAGCGCTGTCGCGAGTCGTGGTAGATTTTTCGGGTCGTCCCGGGCTTGTATACGACGTGCCGTTTACACGGGGTGCAATCGGTGGTTTCGACGTGGACTTATTCCTTGAGTTTTTTCAGGGCTTCGTCAATCACGCTAACGTCACTCTGCACATCGATAATCTGCGGGGACACAACTCCCACCATCAGGCTGAAACCGTATTCAAAGCCTTTGGACGCGCCCTGCGTATGGCACTGACCAGAGATCCCGCCATGGCCGGTATGACCCCGTCCACGAAAGGTGTGCTCTAAGCCTGTGACCACTAGTGTCGCGGTGATTGACTACGGTATGGGCAATCTGCACTCGGTAGAGAGTGCACTGTTACATGCAGGAGCGACCGAGGTCGTCGTCAGCAATGATCCGGCGGCGATTGCTCGTGCCGATCATGTGGTCTTTCCGGGCGTTGGGGCCATTCGTGACTGCATGGCTGAGATTCGTCGTCTCGGCTGTGATGATTTGTTGCACTCCGCGTTGGCAGATGGACACAAGCCCGTTTTGGCAATCTGTGTGGGCATGCAGGCGCTGATGGCCCACTCAGAGGAAAATGGTGGCGTCGAGACTCTTGGCTTGATCGATGGAACCGTCAAGTTTTTCGGTCACGATCACCGGGATCAAAATGGCGGGCGCCTCAAGGTGCCCCACATGGGTTGGAACGAGGTGAGCCAGCGCTTGGATCACCCGCTCTGGCAGGGCATTCCCGATCTGAGCCGCTTTTATTTCGTGCACAGCTACTGGGTGAGTCTCGCTGATCCCAAGCTGATAGCGGGCGAATTTGACTATGGTGTGACCGGTTGTGCTGCGCTCAGCCGAGATAATCTGTTTGCCGTGCAGTTTCATCCGGAGAAGAGCCATGATATGGGGCTTCAGTTACTCCGCAACTTTCTGGCCTGGAATGGAAAATGTTAGTTATCCCCGCGATTGATCTGAAAGACGGCGAATGTGTGCGTTTGCGTCAGGGCTTAATGGATGAGAGCACGGTGTTTTCGGACAACCCTGTGGCTATGGCGGGTCAATGGGCTGATCAGGGCGCGCGCCGTTTACACTTAGTCGATCTGAATGGTGCTTTTGAAGGGGAGCCCGTGAACGCCGCTGCGGTGGAGGCGATCACTCGGGCACTGCCTGACTTGCCTGTGCAAATTGGTGGTGGAATCCGCAGCATCGAAACTATCGAGCGTTACCTGAACGCCGGCGTTAGCTCAGTAATCCTGGGCACAAAGGCTGTTAAGGATCCCGAGTTTGTAAAGACTGCCTGCCACGCCTTTCCGGATCGAATCATCGTTGGCATTGATGCCAAGGACGGACTGGTCGCGACCGATGGCTGGGCGGAAGTGAGCACTGTTAAAGCCACGGAACTTGCTAAGCGTTTTGAGCAAGCCGGTGTCAGTGCCATCGTCTACACCGATATTGCCCGCGACGGCATGATGCAGGGTGTCAACGTTGAAGCCACGCTGGAGATGGCGCGGGCATCATCAATTCCGGTAATAGCCTCGGGGGGCATCACTCAGATCGACGATATCCGCGGACTCGCACACCATGCCCGCGATGGAATTATGGGTGCCATTACCGGACGTGCGATTTACGAGGGCACTCTTAATCTACAAGAAGCTCAAGAGCTCGCGGACTCGATAGCGGGCGCTGACTGATGGGGCTCGCCAAGCGAATCATTCCCTGTCTCGACGTTGATCGAGGCCGGGTAGTTAAGGGCGTCAATTTTGTCGGCATTCGCGACGCTGGAGACCCTGTCGAGATTGCCCGACGTTATAACGAGCAGGGCGCTGACGAGATCACATTTCTCGATATTACCGCCAGCCATGAAGAGCGCGATACGACAGTGCACACCGTCGAGCAAATGGCCCGTGAAGTTTTCATTCCATTAACGGTCGGTGGTGGTATCAGGGCGGTCAGCGATATTCGCACTATGCTTAACGCCGGCGCCGACAAAGTGAGCATCAACACGGCTGCGATTCATAATCCGGACCTAGTGAGTGACGCTGCTGGACGTTTCGGATCTCAATGTATTGTTGTGGCAATGGATGTTAAGCGTGTCACCGAACTGGGTGACCCCGAGCCACGCTATGAGTTGTTTACCCACGGCGGGCGCAAACCGACAGGCATCGAGGCCGTATCTTGGGCACAGAAAATGGCCGACTTGGGCGCTGGAGAAATTCTGCTGACGAGCATGGATCGGGACGGCACCCGCGATGGTTTTGAGTTGACGATTACTCGCATGATCACCGATGCGGTCGATATTCCAGTAATCGCCTCGGGTGGTGTGGGTAATCTTGAGCATCTGGCGGCCGGCATTACTGAGGGCGGGGCAGATGCGGTGTTGGCCGCCAGTATTTTTCACTTTGGGGAGTATTCGGTTCCCCAAGCCAAAGACTACTTAGCGTCGCTGGGTATCGAAGTGAGGCGTTGACTGGTCTCGCACCGGGCAATTTCCGATGCGGGCGTCAGCGTAACCCGTTCAGTCATTCGCGGTAGCGCATCCCGTAAAACATCCAGCGTTTCCCCGTAGGGGTGCCCAATCGCAATAGCGGAGCCCGTAAGCTCCGCGAGTTCGATGGCGCGCTTGAGTTTGTTCTCGATTTGCAGCCGGTCGCGGTCGTTATCCAGAAATATTGAACGGGAGGCGTTGGGGACGCCCAGTTCCGCAGCGATGTCGGCAGCCACCGTACCGGCTGTGGTGCGTGAATCGATAAAAAACATATCGTGTGCGCTTAAGAACGTCATGAAGCGTCGCATCGCGTCGGTGTTTTCGGTGAGTGCGCTGCCCATATGATTGTTCATCCCCGTTGCGCCGGGTACGTCGTTTAGGGCAGAGGTGATCAACACGTCAAAGCTGCTGTCGGTCAGATTTGCGGTCAGTACTAAAGGGTCACTGACTTGCTCGTGAGCTGAAGTCATCGGCATGTGCACAATGATCTCCTTGCCCCACCGCTGCCCATGCTCGGAGAGGGCGCGGGCATGTGGTGTGCCCGGAATGATTGCCAGCGTAATGGGCGCGGGCAGTTCGGCAATTTGCTGACCCCGGGATAAGTTGTAGCCGAGATCGTCGATGATAATAGCCAGCCGGCCGTCTCCTGGCGGCGAGCAATCAGCGAGTACCGTGAAGGGCAAACACCAACCGATCAGAAGTAGCGCGAGTGCTTGCCTCAATCGGCCGGCACCGGGACATCGGGGGTTGTAGCGGTTTCCAGTTGCTCTGAAAGAGTTTTCGTGGCGAGTTGTTGTCCGGAGAGCAGGTTGACCCCCCGTAGCAGGGTGAGCGCTTCGTAAAGCTGGTTATCGTTTTTGCGCAGCGTCGCTAAGGCATCGCTTTCCGAGTCAAAGGCTCCCGGGTCGTTGTCGGTGGCAGTATCCAGTCTGCCCGCCAGATCGGCTTCCTTCATCCGCTGACCTTCCACACTGGTGACCTGTGCGCGCTCGACAACAATGTCCGGAACAATACCCTCGGCCTGAATCGAGCGGCCGTTCGGCGTGAAATATAGCGCGGTAGTGAGTTTGACGGCCCTGACCTCTGAAACCGGTAGCACCGTCTGCACCGAGCCCTTTCCGAAACTGCGGGTTCCCATCACAATGCCGCGGCCCCGGTCTTGCAGCGCACCGGCTACAATTTCAGAGGCACTCGCCGACCCGCCGTTGACGAGCACGACAACCGGCGCGCCACTGAGTAGGTCCCCGGGTTCGGCTTCGTAGCGCTCTTTAGCGCTAGGGTGACGACCCTCGGTGTAGACCACCAGCCCGCCGTCAAGAAAGACTCCCGAGACGCCGACACTAGCGCCCAACACGCCGCCGGGATTGTTTCTGAGGTCGACGACCAAACCTTTAAGTGGCTCGTCTTGGCTGAGTTTCTTAACGGCCTCGGCTGCTTCTTCGCCCGTGTTGCGCTGAAACTGGGCGATCCGCAGGTACCCGTACCCCGGCGATAACAGCCGACTACGGACACTTGCGACGGTAATCGTGTCGCGAACGACGGTGACTTCGAAGGGTTGCGCGGTGCCCGGTCGCCCAATCTCAAGTTTGATCTCGCTGCCGATCGGGCCGCGCATCATTTCAACTGACTCGTCGATTGAGAGGCCCTTAACAGAAACGTCGTCGAGCTTGAGGATGACGTCACCCGCTTGTAGTCCTGCTTCCACTGCAGGAGATCCATCGATGGGTGCAATAATCTCGATGTAGCTTCCGGTGCGACCAATTTCGATACCCAGGCCCGAAAACTCGCCTTCGGTGGTGGTTTGAAGGTCTGTGTAGTCTTCTTTTGAGAGATAGACCGAGTGGGGATCAAGGCCTTCCAACATTCCCCGCACCGCATATTCAAAGAGCTGGCTGTCATCCACCTCCTCAACATAGCCGTTGCGGATCTGATTAAAGACATCTGCAAAGGTCTGCAGTTCTCGCAGGGGCAGGGCCTCCTGCACCTCAGCTGAGGGCTGGGCAGAGTCAATATCTTCCGCCGGCGTTTGTGCATAGGCCGTGAGCACGGGGGTCAGTGCCAGCGTCGTTGCGAGAAGTGTACGAAGAATCATTTGGTCATCTCATTAGTAGCTGTTGAGCAATGGTACCCGATTGTGACCCTATTACCGCTAACGCTTGAGCCATTTCCCCGGATCAACGGGTTTACCCTTGCTGCGTACCTCAAAGTACAAGGCTGGACGCTCAGATCCACCGGAGGAGCCGACGGTTGCGATGATGTCCCCGGGGGCCACCCAATCACCGACTTCGCGCTGCAAACTCCGGTTGTGACCATACAGACTCATGTAGCCCTCACCGTGGTCAATAATTAACAGCAGCCCCTGCCCGCGTAACCAATCCGCATAAACCACGCGGCCGTGGTGAATCGCTCGGATATCCGCGCCCTCTGGTGCCGGTATGAACCAACCGCGCCAGCTCATATTGGCGCTGTTACGACGCCCGCCGTAACGATTTGAGGGCTTGCCCGCAACCGGCCGGGGCATCTGTCCGCGTGCAGCAGTAAAAGGACGGTATGAGGCGGGTGTGTCGAGTTCCTCGAGTGACTTGCGAAGTTCTTCAA
>CBFHHJ010000069.1:0-7895 GCA_965655505.1 Luminiphilus sp. | reverse complement strand
GGATCCGATGAGGTCCTCGCACACGTCTTTCAGGGCTTGATCAGCGCACGGGATGCTTTTGTTGTCCCAGATATAACCTACAGCTTTTATCCTGTCTGGGCGTCCCTGTATGGCCTCCAATGCTGCACAGTGCCACTGACCGACGGGTTCACCCTCGATGTGGCTGCGTTATGTGCGTTCGACGGTCCCGTGTTAATTGCCAATCCCAATGCGCCCACGGGTATAGCGCTGGATATCGACGACCTTCGACGCCTAGCGGCGTCTGATACCAACCGGCTTGTGGTGGTCGACGAGGCTTACTTTGGATTCGGCGCCCCATCGGCGGTGTCACTCATCAACGAGTATCCGAATGTATTGGTGACACGCAGCCTATCAAAATCTCATGCACTGGCGGGGCTGCGCGTCGGCTACGCGCTCGGTTCTCCCGCGTTAATCGAAGGTTTAGTGAGGGTCAAAGACTCGTTTAACAGTTATCCCCTCGATGCCTTTGCACAGGCTGGTGCCGCTGCTGCAATTGCCGACACTGCGTGGTTTGAGGCTGCTAGCGCAGAGGTGATCGCCAGCCGAGAGTGGTTGACGACTGCGCTGGAGTCTTTGGGTTTTGATGTCTGTCAGTCGCAAGCAAATTTTGTTTTTGCTCGGCATTCTTCGGTGCCAGGTAAAACACTGTTTGATCACCTGCGCCAGGAAAAAATCTTGGTTCGCCGCTGGGACAAGCCACGAATCGCCGATCATCTCCGCATCACGGTGGGTACGCGTTCACAATGTGAAACCTTGATCGATACTTTGGCGCGGTTTCTTTCAAACTAGCCTTTCGAAATAGCTCTTTGGAATAGCTCTTCGAAATAGCCTCTTAAGCTACCCTTTCGAATTAGCAAATGAAGTTTCCTCTCGATCTGGCCGCTGGGTGAGTCTCGATCACTCGGCGTCTACCGAGAGCGAGTCCAAGTAAGCCCTATTGCCTGCTGCGTGGGGGCAGAGGCGTTATCACGATTACTATGACGCGTAGTTAGACGTGCCGAAGGACAACGCTGCCAATGCTGTAGCCAGCACCAAACGAGCATAGAACGCCAAGATCGCCGCTGAGCAAGTCTTCTCTGAATTTATGAAACGCGATGATAGAGCCGGCAGAGGAGGTGTTGGCATATTCGTCAAGAATTGTGGGTGACTCGGCGTCGCTGGGATCGCGTCCCAAAACTTTACGTGCGATGAGATCGTTCATGTTGCGGTTGGCTTGGTGGAGCCACAGACGACTGAGTTCATCCGGGTCGATATTAAGATCGGCCAGTTGTTCAGTGATTTGCTGGGCGACCGCCGGGCAAACCTCTTTAAAGACCTTGCGTCCCTCTTGAACGAAAAGTTTGTCGACACTACCGATGCCCGACGCTTCGGTACGATTGAGAAAGCCAAAGTTATTTCGGATGTTGTTCGAGAACAGTGTTTGTAGTCGCGTATCGAGGATTTCGTATGCCTCATCAGTTTGGGCAACTTTTTGTGCCTCGACCACAACCGCCGTTGCAACGTCGCCGAAAATAAAGTGAGAGTCACGATCGCGGAAGTTCAAGTGGCCAGTACAGATTTCAGGGTTAACCATCAAAACCCGTTGGGCGCTGCCCGAGCGGATGGCGTCCCGCGCTTGCTGGATGCCAAAGGTTGCCGACGAGCAGGCCACGTTCATATCAAAGGCGTAACCCTTAGCGCCCAAGGCATCCTGAACCTCCACAGCCATTGCAGGGTAGGCGCGCTGCATATTTGACGCAGCGACGATCACTGCATCGACGTCAGATGCTGTAATCCCAGCGCGCTCGAGTGCTTCTTTGGCTGCGGCGACCGCGATCTCTGCCATGACCGAGATCTGTTCGTTGGGGCGCTCAGGTATCGCGGGCGTCATGCGTTCAGGATCGATGATTCCTGCCTTGTTCAGCACGTAGCGGGATTTGATGCCAGACGCCTTCTCGATGAACTCAGCCGATGAATGAACCTTTGCTTCTACCTCACCAGCATCAATCGCGGCAGCATGCTCAGTGTTGTAACCATCGACCCACGCGTTGAACGCGGTGACGAGTTCTTCATTGCTGACTGACTCTTCGGGGGTGTACAGCCCTGTGCCAGTAATCACTACGCCCGAGTGGGTCATGGTTTTATGCTCCGCTCACTCACTTCAGCGCTTGTCGACGTCGACGTAATCCCGTTCCGCGTAACCGGTGTAAAGCTGGCGCGGGCGGCCGATTCGGTAGCTGCCTGAAATCATTTCATTCCAGTGCGCTATCCAGCCAACGGTGCGTCCAACCGCGAAGATAACCGTGAACATTGATGTCGGAATACCCAGAGCCTTCAAGATGATGCCCGAGTAGAAGTCGACATTGGGGTAGAGTTTTTTCTCGATGAAATAGGGGTCCTGAAGCGCGATCTCTTCGAGACGCTTGGCAATTTCAAGCATCTCGTCTTCAATACCGAGTTCCGCAAGCACCTCATCGGCAGCCTGTTTCATCACCTTTGCGCGGGGATCAAAGTTCTTGTAGACCCGGTGTCCGAAGCCCATCAGGCGGAAGGGATCCTCTTTATCTTTTGCTTTGGCGACATACTTGTCGATCTGCGACACATCGCCGATTTCCTCGAGCATCTTCACAACAGCTTCGTTGGCGCCACCGTGGGACGGTCCCCACAAGGCCGCGATGCCAGCTGCGATACATGCGAATGGGTTGGCCTGTGACGAGCCGGCGAGTCGCACCGTTGAGGTCGATGCGTTCTGTTCGTGGTCCGCATGAAGCAAGAAGATTCGGTCCATTGCTTTCGCAATCGTGGGAGACACTTTGCTCTCCTCACAGGGATTACCGAACATCATGTGCAGGAAGTTGGCCGAGTAATCGAGGTTGTTGTCGGGGTACATGAAGGGCTGGCCAATGGAGAATTTGTAACTCATCGCCGCAATAGTCGGCATTTTCGCGATCAATCTGTAAGCCGCGATTTTACGATGACGGGGGTCCGAAATATCCGTTGAATCGTGATAGAAGGCTGACAGTGCACCGACAACACCACACATAATCGCCATCGGGTGGGCGTCCCGGCGGAAGCCATTGAAGAAGGTGCGGATCTGTTCATGCACCATCGTGTGCATGTGAACGGTCGAGACAAACTCCTGCTTTTCCTCAGCCGAGGGCAGCTCTCCATAGAGCAGGAGATAGCAGGTTTCCAGGTAGTCCGAGTGCTCTGCCAACTGCTCGATAGGGTAGCCGCGATGCAGCAAAATGCCCTGTTCACCGTCGATGTAAGTGATTTTCGACTCGCATGAGGCGGTTGACGTAAAGCCAGGGTCATATGTGAAGTAACCATTGGGTGTCAACGAGCCGACGTTGATGACGTCGGGGCCAATCGTGCCCTCCAATACCGGTAGGTCTAGGTTGTCGACAGTACCGTTACCGTGGTCAATTGAGAGGGTCGCTTTCTTGTCAGTCATGGGAACTTTCCTGAAGGGGAGTTGCAGGGAGCGCCAAAACTAATGGGACACCCCCTTCGTGTCAATTTTTCACAAACAATTGTACCGCCTTTCCGCGATCTAGCTAGCAAAAGCAACTGCCAAAAGGATCAGCGGAAAAATTGTCATGATCGATTTCGCGTCTTATACTCGCGCCCCGACTGAACACCAGTCGTCCCTCGTCACGCAACAATGGATATCGCCTGTGAAACCAATGGTTAGCAAGGACAAGCGCCCGGTCAACCTCGACATCGGCTCTATGAAGTTGCCCATCACCGCTTATGTCTCAATTACTCACCGTTTATCCGGTGTTTTCTTGTTTCTCATCAGTGGACTGCTGATTTGGGCGTTAGATACCAGCCTGAGCTCAGAAGAAAGCTTTCAGGCGTTGGGTGAAGTGCTATCCAGCCCGCTGGCAACGCTGTTGATGTGGGCTATTGCGACAGGGCTGAGCTACCACGCGCTGTCCGGCGTGAAACACATCATTATGGACTTTGGCGTCGGAGAGACCATGGAAGGTGGCGTTCTCGGCGCTCGTATCGTCATTGGTTTGGCGATTGTGCTCGCAGCAATTTGGGGAGTGTTGCTATGGTAACTCAGGTTACGAGTTTCAGCCGGTCAGGCCTCTCGGACTGGTTAATCCAGCGTGTTTCTGCCGTTATTTTACTGGCTTATTTCCTGTGCGTTGGCGGCACCTTGCTGACCGGTGTTGACTATGATGCCTGGAAGGCGATGCACGAGACGACCGGCATGCGCATCTTCACATTAATGGCGGCGCTGTCGTTTGCGGCCCACGCATGGATAGGGCTTTGGGCTGTATTCACCGATTATTTGACCGAGCGCATGTTGGGCCCCCGCGGTAATTCCCTGCGTCGGTTCTGCCAAATCGGCAGTGTGCTCGCTCTAATCGTGTATTTATTGTGGGTTATTCAGATTGTGTGGGCCTGATTTCCTAAACCGCTTGGTTTCCCGCGAAACTGCGTTATAACAAGGTCGCGCGAAGCGCTCTTTCGGAGGCAACAATGAGAACAATTTCTTTTGACGGTGTAATTGTCGGCGGTGGCGGCGCAGGTATGCGTGCGGCGTTGCAGTTGGCGCAGTCGGGTTACAAAACAGCTGTCATTTCCAAAGTTTTTCCAACCCGGTCGCACACTGTCTCGGCTCAGGGCGGTATCACCTGCGCAATTGCTAGCTCCGATCCTAATGACGATTGGCGCTGGCATATGTACGACACGGTGAAAGGCTCCGATTACATCGGCGATCAAGACGCTATTGAGTACATGTGTTCTGTGGGCCCGGAAGCAATCTTTGAGCTCGAGCACATGGGCTTGCCGTTCTCCCGGACCGAGGAGGGGCGGATCTACCAGCGGCCTTTCGGCGGTCAGTCAAAAAACTACGGTGAGGGTGGTCAGGCTGCGAGAACCTGTGCCGCAGCCGATCGAACTGGGCACGCGCTGTTACATACGCTATATCAGAACAACGTCAAGAACGAGACCGTCTTTTTTAATGAGTGGTTTGCTACGGAACTGGTGAAGAACCAAGACGGAGCGGTAGTCGGCGTTATTGCGATCTGCATCGAGACAGGTGAGACCGTGTATGTGAAGTCTAAAGCCACCGTATTCGCCACCGGGGGTGCAGGCCGAATTTATGCGTCGACCACAAACGCGCACATCAACACCGGCGACGGCGTGGGCATGGCCTTGCGCGCAGGCGTACCTGTGCAGGATATGGAAATGTGGCAGTTCCACCCCACGGGTATCTGGGGTGCGGGCACGTTGGTGACCGAAGGTTGTCGAGGTGAGGGCGGCTACTTAATCAACAAAGACGGCGAGCGCTTTATGGAGCGTTATGCGCCCAATGCCAAGGACTTAGCGGGGCGAGATGTTGTTGCGCGCTCAATGGTCCTTGAAATCCTTGAGGGTCGCGGCTGCGGCCCTGACGGAGATCACGTCAAGTTGAAGCTTGATCACTTGGGTGAGGAAGTCCTCGAGTCGCGCTTGCCCGGAATCTGCGAGTTAAGCCGAACCTTTGCCCATGTCGACCCCGTGAAGGAGCCGATTCCGGTTGTGCCTACCTGTCACTACATGATGGGCGGTATACCGACCAATGTTCACGGTCAGTGTTTGACGGTTGACGAAAAAGGTAATGATCAAATCATCCCCGGGCTGTATGCCTGCGGTGAAGTTGCCTGTGTTTCCGTGCATGGCGCGAACCGTTTGGGGGGTAACTCACTCCTTGATCTCGTGGTGTTTGGCCGGGCTTCTGGGTTGTTTATCGAGAATGCTTTGCGTGATGGTATTGAACTGCGTGATGCAAGCCCGTCTGATATCGATGCGGCGACTGCTCAGTTAACCGCGCTTAATGAACGCAAGTCCGGTGAGAGCGTTTCTGCTCTGCGCAAAGAGCTGCAAGGCATTATGCAAAACCACTTTGGGGTGTTCCGTAAAGGTGACTTCATGAAGGAAGGCATTACCAAGCTCGCCGATTTGCGAGAGCGGGTTGAGAACGTTGCCCTTGAGGATAAGTCACAGGCATTTAACACCGCTCGTATCGAATGTTTGGAGTTACAGAACCTATTTGAAACCGCTGAGGCAACCGCTATCGTTGCGGAGGCTCGCACTGAAAGTCGCGGCGCGCATGCGCGCGAGGACTTTACGGAGCGCGATGACGAAAATTGGCTGTGCCATTCTCTGTATCACCGAGAGGGTAAGAAAGTCGGTCGACGTGACGTCAACTTCACGCCGAACACGGTCGAGACGTTCCAGCCTAAAATTCGAACCTATTAATCGTCGAAGAAGAAAAACTGTTTTCAGGAGATCACAGAATGTTGCAGGTCAGCATTTATCGCTATAACCCGGAAGTGGATAGCGCGCCCTACATGCAGGACTTTCAGGTTGATACCGGCGGCAAGGACGTCATGGTCCTTGACGTGTTGGAACAGATCAAAGCGGATGAGGACAGCAGTGTCACCTACCGACGCAGCTGCCGCGAAGGGGTCTGTGGTTCCGATGGGCTCAACATCAACGGCAAAAACGGACTCGCTTGTATTACCGCACTGTCTGAGACCGTTAAGAACGGCAAGTTGGTGATTCGTCCCTTGCCAGGCTTGCCCGTTGTCCGCGATCTGGTGGTGGATATGAGTCTGTTTTACGCGCAGTACGAAAAGATCCAGCCTTATCTGCAGAACAATTCACCGGCGCCTGCCATCGAGCGTCTGCAATCTCCCGAAGAGCGCGAAAAACTCGACGGGCTTTATGAGTGTATTTTGTGCGCATGCTGCTCAACGAGCTGCCCATCGTTCTGGTGGAACCCCGATCGCTTCGTGGGCCCCGCAGGATTGTTGCAGGCGTACCGTTTCCTTGCTGACAGTCGTGACACAGCCACTGATGAGCGCCTTGCCAAGCTCGACGATCCCTTCAGCGTATTCCGCTGTCACGGTATCCAGAACTGCGTCAATGTGTGCCCGAAGGGGCTCAATCCGACAAAGGCGATTGGCCACATTCGTACCATGTTGCTTAACCGAGCAACCTGAGGCCCGCCTTAGCTGGTGTGGTTTCGAAGGGGCGCTGAGGCGCCCCTTTTTTGTGCGCGACGCAACTGCATAGCCCAGGGTTATGGCTTTCATATCCGCCAGATATTGTGTGATAAAAACACATGCATTTTCGGCGATTGTCGTTAAAACAGTGGGGCATAAAGGTACAAAGCCTTTGCACAAGCAAGTACACTGTAGTCCGTTTCCCGCGCGGCCCATCGCCACGGATAAGAACAAGTGCCTTTCTCGTGGCGCAGTGTGTGGGACTAACTTTGATGGTTAACGCGATTTGAGGTCAGCTATGACGCACGCCTCCAACCTTCCGGGAATGCTCGAACTCTGGAGCAGTTCTCATATTGCCGGCACCAATGCCGACTACATCGAACTGTTGTACGAACAGTATCTCTCTGACCCAAACAGCATCAGCCCCGAGTGGCGCGATTACTTTGACCGGCTACCAAAAGTCGAGACTCAAATGTCGAGCTTGCACGATGTACCTCACTCGGTGGTGCGGGATCAGTTTGCCAAGATCAGCAAAATGCGTGTTCGCACCGAGGCGACCGTTGCGCACGATTCTCAGGCCACTGAGTATGAGCGCAAGCAGGTTCGAGTCGTACAGATGATTTCGGCTTATCGCCAGCGCGGTCACCAGAAGGCGACTCTTGATCCGCTGGGGCTCGCGGTTCGCGATGAGGTGCCCGATTTAGAGCTGGGCTTCCATCAATTGTCTGAGGCCGATTTCGACACGGTTTTCCAAGTAGGGTCCCTGTACTACGGTGCCGGCGATGCGACCTTAAAAGATATTCTCGATGCGCTAGAAAGGACGTATTGCCACACGGTTGGTGCAGAGTTCATGCACATCGTGGATACCGAACAGCGCCACTGGAT
>CBFHHJ010000068.1:0-7992 GCA_965655505.1 Luminiphilus sp. | reverse complement strand
CTCGCCGCTCAAGGGATGTCGTCGACGTGTCTCACTAAAGCGTTTGATAAGAATGTTATCGCTGGCGTCGAGAAAAATAACTTCGTTATTTATGGTGCTCGGTAGGCCAGCCAGCACCTCGTGGATTTGCTCGAGATCGTGCTGGCTGTTGCGAGCATCAATGCAGACGGCCACACCTTTGAAGTCCGAGTATTGGTCGCGGTCAAGTTGCAACGTCAGGGTCGGAAGCAGTGCGGCAGGCAGGTTATCCACACAGTAGTAACCCATATCCTCAAGCTGATGGAGCGCGGTGCTCTTGCCGGATCCGGAGCGCCCACTGATGACAATTAGCTCCATCGTTAGGCAGCCTGCACCGTCATGGCGGTGTTTAAGAGCGAACTGTCAGAGTCCGTGTCGCGCAAGGCTTTACAGTAGTGCTCACTGGAGAACCGTCTTGCAATCTCGGCCAGTAGGTCAAGGTGGTCCTGCGTTGCCTCTGGGGGTACCAGCAATACAAATAACAAGTCTACCGGCCGCTTGTCGGGTGAATCATAGTCGATGGCGGAAGCGAGGGTGATCAGGCAGCCAAGGGGCTGCTCACAGCCAGCTACCCGGCAGTGAGGTACCGCAACCCCCTCTCCTAAACCGGTACTGCCAAGTTTTTCCCGGGCGAGTAACTGCGTATAAACCTCGTCTTCCTCAAGGCCGGACTCGGCGAGTGCAATCTGCTGTGCCGCCAATTCAAAAATGCGTTTTTTGCTCGCCGCATCGACCCGGCACATAACCCGGGCCGGGCTCAGCAAGCTGTCCAGCCCTGTCATTGCTCAATGCCCTCGGTGCTTTTCCTTGTGCTTGATGATCTGGCGGTCAAGTTTGTCAGCCAGGGAATCAATCGCCGCGTACATATCGTCAGAGTCCGCGGATGCAAACAAATCAGCCCCCGAGACGTGCAAATTCGCCTCGGCTTTATGCAATTGCTTCTCTACGATGAGTGTTACCTCAATTTTAGTAATTTGGTCGATGTGTCGCTGAAGCTTCTCGAACTTGTCCGCGACGTGATCGCGCAGGGCGTCGGTGAGGTCGATGTGGTGTCCGCTGATCATCAATTGCATAGTGCTTCTCCTATTCGCCTAAACAGAATACTAAATGAGTCGTTTGCGTTCATTTGACGGTGGAATATTGAGTTGCTCGCGGTATTTCGCCACCGTTCTACGAGCAACAATCACCCCCTGCTCTTTGAGTAGCGTACACAATTTGCTGTCGCTCAGGGGTTTACGATTGTTCTCAGCCTGCACAAGTTTTCGGATCAAGGCTTTGATGGCTGTCGATGAGCATTCGCCGCCCTCAGCCGTTGCAACGTGGCTTGAGAAAAAGTATTTGAGTTCGAAGACGCCACGAGGGGTGTGCATGTATTTACGGGTTGTTGCGCGGGAAACGGTCGATTCGTGCATCTCGATTTGCTCTGCAATTTCCGCCAATACCAATGGCCGCATAGCCTCTTCACCGACCTCCAAAAACTGACGCTGGTGCTCAACAATTTTGCTGGCGACCTTGAGTAAGGTTTCATTGCGGCTCTGGAGGCTCTTCATAAACCAACGGGCCTCCTGCAAATTGTCTTTGAGAAAGGTGCGGTCGGTGTCAGAGCACCCTTTTTTAATCAGCCCCGCATAGTCGCCGTTAATGCGCAGTCGGGGTGCGATTTCCGGATTGAGCTCAACGCGCCAGCGTCCGTTATGCCGACGCACAAACACGTCGGGAACCACATATTCCGTCGCTTGATCGCCGAGTGAGGCACCGGGGGTGGGATCAAGGGATTTAATCAGGTCGAGTGCACCCCGCAGGTTCTCTTCAGTGGTTCGCAGGCGGCGAGACAACTGTCGCGGTTCGGCGGTCGCTACTTGATCAAGGTAACGGCTCACCATGGCGCCCGCGATATCGCGAAAAGGGGTGTCGGTGGGCAATTGGCGCAGTTGAATCAACAGGCATTCCCGTAAGTCGGTCGCAAACACGCCGGTGGGCTCGAAGTGTTGGAGGCGATGTAACACCGCCATGACTTCGTCGAGTTCCACGTCAGGATTACCGAGGCTCTCGAGGATGTCTTCGGGGGTCTGAGTTAACCGGCCGTTGCTGTCAACCGCATCGATAAATGCCATTGCGATGGCATTGTCGGTTTCAGAGAATCGGGTCAGATTAAGCTGCCAGAGCAGGTGGGTTTGCAGTGATTCGGGGGCAGTGTCGCGCTCGCCAAACTGTCCGTCATCGCTGTCGCCGACGGCGCCACTGGGTGCTGAGGAGGGCATTAGGTCTTCCCAGCGCGTGTCCACGGGAAGCTCGTCGTTGGGCTCTGTGGGACTGGTGGTCGCACTGAAATCCACCGCAGGCTCGCCGTTCTCGTCCTCTCGAGGGGGCTCGGGTTGCCCTTCATCGACTTCTAACAGCGGATTTGATTCAAGTGTTTCTTCGATCGCCTGCTGTAGGTCGAGGGTGCTTAGCTGCAACAATTTAATGGCTTGCTGAAGCTGAGGTGTCAGCGTCAGCGATTGGCCAATCTTGAGTTGCAGAGTTTGTTTCATCGGGAGCGGATCTTCGCCTACTGGATCGTTATCGAATGACCCGAGTGTAGCCCCGTGATTGGCGGTACTGCAATGTTTGGCTCAATCCTTGCTTCCGTGTTAGGCCTTGGCTACAAACGGAAGCTTTCACCAAGATAGACAGCGCGGACTTTAGCGTCCGCAAGCACCGCCTCTGGTGCCCCCGACGCAATCACATGACCTTCGCCAACAATGTACGCCCGCTCGCAAATATCCAGAGTTTCTCGCACATTGTGATCGGTGATCAGCACCCCAATACCGCGGTCGCGGAGATGCATGATGATGGCCTTGATATCGTTAATCGATATTGGATCGACCCCAGCAAACGGCTCGTCAAGCAGAATGAACGTGGGGTCCGTCGCGAGTGCACGGGCGATTTCTACCCGACGTCTTTCGCCGCCCGAAAGCGCCTGGCCCAGTGACTTGCTGAGATGCGCTACGCTGAACTCGTTGAGCAGGTCATCGCAAAGTGCTTTTCTGGCCGTTTTTGTGAGGTCCTTGCGGGTTTCGAGAATCGCGAGCAAGTTGTCGCGCACACTCAGCTGTCGGAAAATTGAAGCTTCTTGGGGTAAGTAGCCCAGTCCAGCCCGAGCTCGTTGATGAATTGCTTTGTGGGTTAGGTCAACGCCATTGAGGCAAATTCGCCCCGCATCTGCATTGACCAGTCCGAGAATCATATAAAAACACGTTGTTTTGCCTGCACCATTGGGGCCTAACAGGCCAACGATCTCGCCCGTAGCCACTTCCAAGGAAACGTCCTTGACGACGGGTCTACCGCGGTAGGCCTTGGCGAGATGCTCGACCGATAAAGTCGCTGTCATGAGGAGTTGTCCCGACTCAGGATTCGGCGCTAAGGGCGCTGGGAGGGATGACGACCTCGACTCGCTGTCCTTCGCCTTCTTCGCCCGAAGCCTGGACCTGCTGTTCGGTGACCAAGTAATCAATTCGCACGCCCGTTACCGTGGCGCCATTCTGCTCAATACGAGCATTTTCGGTGAGCGTGATTTTGTCTTGATCGCGCCGGTACTCGATTCGTCCAGCTTCAGCATTCACGGGCGCCTGCTCAGGTGTTGGAATTTGGGTCAGCGTTGCCGGACTGCCGGTAGCCACAATCGCATTGGCTTCCTCGGTCGTGTGTTGCACGGTGACTTGATCCGCTGAAATCTGCAGCGAGCCTTGCGAAAGTGTGACATTGCCCTCGTAGCGGGTTTCTCCGGTACGTTCGTCCCGGGTGGCACTGTCAGCTGAGATGCGAATGGGTTGATTGCGATCATCTTCTAAGGCGTGGGCGCTCAGAGGGCCGGTGAGCCCGGTAATGATCAGCCAGCCCAATAGCGTCCCAACTAATTTCCGGGTCATTTTCGTATGCTCAGCCTTCATAAAAAACTGTTTCGACCTCGCTGAGAAGCTTCACTACTGATTGCCGCATGTCGATGTCCATTCCGCTAGCGGTTGTCACACTGTCTTTGAGTGTCAGTTTAACGGGGGCGCGGTTTACCAGTCGCTCTTGGCTCATTAGGACGCGCAGTCGTGGCGTTGTCAGCACGCCGTTGCCCTCGCTTTCACGAACTTCGACCCCTTTTGTGAGATGAAGTTCGTTCTGATTGGGCTTCAGTTGACCTGCACCCGCGGTCACCCGCCAAAATCGGCCATTATCGTCGGGACCTTCGAAGGTCAGTCCGGTCAGAAACGTCGCTGGATGACCCGAAAGTTGTTTCGCGGACTCAATCGTTAAAACTTGGCTCCGTTGGCCCTCAACGTCATAGGTCCAACGCTCGGCCTGTTCGAGATAGCTTTTGGTGATGGAGGCTTCATCCGCTTCTATCACGACCGGTATGGGTTCCCCGTGGCCCAGCGTGAGCCACAACGATAGCGCAGCAACGATCAACAGCACTCCAGAGAGTGTGAATTTCACGGAAGATAGTCCGCTAGCAGGTCATCGAGTTGCCCCCGGGCTCGGAGCAGCATTTCAGCAAACTCGCGGACAGCACCATGGCCGCCTCGCGTCGTTGCTATCCAGTCCGCTGCATCTCGCACAGGCTCGACGGCGTCAGCCGGGCATGCTCCGATGCCAGCATCAGCGAGTGCGCTGAGATCGGGTAAATCATCACCCATGTACGCGGCTGATTTGAGATCCAGCCCTCGTTCGTCAATCAGTTCGTTGAGCGCCACGCGTTTGTCTTCGCGACCCTGCAAAATTGTGTTGATACCCAGTTCATCTGCCCTACGAGCCAGTAACTGAGACGTTCGACCGGTAATAATGACGACCTCAATCCCTGCGCGCTGCAGGAGTTTGATGCCAAGGCCATCTTTGATATTGAACTGTTTAAGCTCTTCACCGCTATTCCCATAGATGACACCGCCGTCGGTGAGTACCCCGTCGACATCAAGGGCGACGATACGAATGCCTTTTGCCACTTCCGCCATCGATATCATCAGGCGATCCCCGCTCGCAGTAATGCCAGAAGCTGCACCACACCCTGAATTTTCTGGTGTTCATCGGTAACGACCAACGCGCTGATACGATTTTGTTCCATCGTGCCCAGCGCTTCCGCCGCCAACATGCCCGGGGAGATTGTCTTGCCCCCTGGTGACATCAGCGTACCGATCGATGTTGCGTTAATGTCGGGCCGCGCCTCCAGAGCGCGACGTAAGTCGCCATCAGTGAATATTCCGAGCAAGCGTTCATCCACGGCGACGGTGGTCATACCCAGTCCTTTGGCCGTGATTTCCATCAGCGCTTCGGCAATGGTGGCTGTCGGCGCGACCATGGGAACGGCATCGCCCGCGGCCATGACATCCTCAACTTTTAGCAGCAGCTTTCTGCCAAGCGCGCCACCTGGATGGGAAAAGGCAAAATCTTCGGCGGTGAAGCCGCGACATTCGAGAAGAGCGATCGCAAGCGCATCACCCATTACCATCGCCGCGGTCGTACTCGAGGTCGGTGCTAAATCGAGTGGGCAGGCCTCGGTTTCTACGCCGGCATAAAGATGAACATCCGCTGCCTGCGCCAATGGCGACTGGGGCTGGCCCGTCATACTCACCAGGGTGACGTTGAGCCGTTTCAACAGCGGTAACAAAGTGAGTAACTCGGGTGTAGTGCCACTGTTGGACAGTGCGAGGACCGCGTCTTTTTCAGTGATCATGCCCATGTCCCCGTGAGACGCTTCTCCGGGGTGTACGAAAAATGCCGGTGTGCCGGTGCTCGCGAGGGTCGCCGCAATTTTGTTGGCAACGTGGCCTGATTTTCCGATGCCGGTGACGATGACGCGGCCTTCAACTTTGAGAAGCAGTTGGCATGCGCGCGCGAAGTCGGTGTCAATGGCTTGGGCTAGCGCGGCTACGGCTGCGCTCTCCATTTCCAGCGTACGGCGCGCTGATTGCAGAATGTCATGGGTATCGAGCATGTGTCCTAGGCCTGAGTGGTCGCGTAAAACAGCCAGAAGTAGTAAACCACATAGATGCCTAGAAACGTGAATCCTGGCAGGCGACCCAAGCGCGCGCGACCGCTAGTTTTGTTCCACTTAAACCAGATAAACAGTGCAAGCAGCGCTGTGGTGGCGAATACCGTGCCGAGATCGCGGTAAACCTCGGCCGATCCGACGACAACGTCATCAAATAAGCCAGGCAGAGATAGCACAACCAGCAAGTTAAACATGTTTGAGCCCACAATCGCACCGATCGCGATGTCTGCATGGCCTCGCATGGCACTGATTGTTGACGCGGCCAATTCCGGCAGACTGGTGCCGATAGCCACGATAGTGAGGCCAATGATGAGTTCAGAGACTCCTAGGGACGTTGCGATATTCACAGCTGAGTACACCAGTGCCCGTGAACTGCCAATCAGGATTAGCAGGCCGATGGCGAACATTAACCAGGCTTTACCCGCTGACATTTCAGGAATCACCGGGGCTTCGTCATTGATATCCGGTTGATGCACGTGGGTGTACATGCGCGTGAGAAACAAGCCGAGTCCCACCAGTAACGCGATTGAGTCCCAGAACGACAACACGCCATCAAAAAGCAGGAACCCACAGAGGGCGATTGTGGTCAGAAGAAGCGGCAGGTCAAGAAACGCGGTTGTTCTGCCAACGGTAATGGGCGATATCACCAGCGTGATCCCCAGAACCAAACCGATGTTCGCGATGTTCGAGCCAAATGCGTTGCCGACGGCCAGACTGCCAGAGCCCGCGAGAGCGGACATAAGCGACACCAGTATTTCAGGAGCCGACGTGCCGATTGAGACGATGGTCATGCCGATAAGCAGCGGCGCCATGCCCGCTTTGCGGGCTATTGCGGCGGCGCCGTCGATGAACAGGTCGGCACTCCACACCAGTGCGGCGAGTCCAACGGCTATGATGAGTAGATCTGCAAGCATGCATTATCCGGCCCGAGGGGCGTTTCGGTGGTTACCTAAATCCATTTATTCAGAATTAGCGTCGGCTCGGCGTCCTTTTGCCAGATCGGGTATCATCCCCCGCCCGTGGCCGAGTCGCGGGCTGTTTTCGACTCGTTTAATTCACCTAACTTCTTAATCTGACTTATTCATCTGATGAAGAGAGTTTATCGTACTCCCAGCCACTACGGAGAGCGCTATGTCGATCATATTCAAACATAAGTTCCTTACCGGAATAATTGCCGCTGTTGGCGCCGCGTTTTTATCGTTGAGCGCCACACAAGCATTGACTCAGGAAACATCGGCTGAGCCTAAGCCTGGTGTTGTCGTGCGTGAGGCAACCGACCGTATTATGGCCGTTGTTCGGGAAGCGCCAGATTATTTCGATGAAGATCCCGATCGGTATTTCGAGTTAATCGGTGTAGAACTTGATCGTGTGGTCGATTTCCGTGGGTTTGCTCGGGGAGTCATGGGTGATCATGCCAGTAGTGCGCGTTATCGAAGTCTCGATGCGGCAGGCAAAGAAACCCTAAAAACCCAGCTGAACAGCTTCACAGCGGTACTGCGCGATGCCCTCATCAAAACCTACAGTAAGGGCCTTTTAGCTTTCGGGGGCTCTCGGGTGGAACTTGCTGACACGGATTTCGCGCCGGGCAGCACGCGGGTCGCTTCCGTCACCCAGCTCGTTTATGGCGATGAAGGGCAGGTGTACACCGTCAAATATCAGATGGGTCAGTATCGTGATGGCAGCTGGCAGCTGCGCAACTTAATCATTGAAAACATCAATCTGGGGGAGATTTTCCGAAACCAGTTTGAGGCTGCAGTGGATGAAGCCGAAGGCGATGTCGATTACGTCATCGCGAATTGGGATGCAGGCAGTATTAGTCGTGACGAGGAGGGCAGCACTGATGGATGAGACTGAGGTTCAGGCGCTTGTCGCAGGAGCTTTTCCTGCCGGCGAGGTGCGCGTTGAGTTGGCTGGCGGGCATTACACGGTGACTGTAGTTACTGCAGAATTTGAGGGGA
>CBFHHJ010000067.1:0-8020 GCA_965655505.1 Luminiphilus sp. | reverse complement strand
AGTCATTGCTTGCATCCGAACGCGGCATCGTGCGCTGACGAGCGAGGCGACCGTGCACATTGGTATGCTGGCGGGGGAAGCATCTGGTGATATTTTAGGTGCTGCCGTCGCTCGTGAGCTAAATACCCGCTACTCCAACCTTCAACTCTCGGGCATCGGCGGTCCGCTGCTTGAAGCGCAAGGTCTTGAATCGTTGTATCCGATGGATCGGTTGTCAGTGATGGGCTTTGTCGAGCCCCTTAAACGTCTGCCTGAGTTGTTGTCGATTCGACAGGCGGTCTATGAGCAGCAGCTCAGTCATCGTCCCGATGTGTTTTTGGGGGTCGATAGTCCCGATTTTAACTTAACGCTCGAGCGCAAGTTACGCGCTAAAGGGGTCACCACAGCCCACCTCGTCAGCCCCTCGGTCTGGGCATGGCGCTCGGGCCGTGTTAAGTCGATTGCCCGTGCGGTTGACCTGATGCTGTGTCTGCTGCCTTTTGAGCTCGATGTCTACCAGCGAGCGGGTATACCCGCCGTGTGTGTGGGACACCCCCTGATCGAAGAGCTTGCGTTGGTGCCGGACCGGGTGGCAGCGAGAACAACGCTGGGCTTAGATGCCAATCACAAGATCATTGCGGTACTGCCGGGCAGTCGCGGCGGTGAGGTTGCGAGCTTACTGCCCATTTTTGTGCCCACCATGCAGCGGCTCGCAAAGCTGGATGGCAGCTTGCAGTTCGTGATGCCAGCGGCGAACGCTGCGCGCCGACAGCAGATCGAGACCGCGCTTGCGGGCAGTGGGCTTCCCGTAATGATTACCGACGGCGAGGGGCGACTTGCGATGTCAGCCGCCGATGCAGTGCTTCTGGCGTCTGGAACTGCGACTTTGGAGGCGATGCTGCTGCGCCGCCCCATGGTTATTGCCTACCATATGAGTTGGTTCTCTTGGCAACTCCTGTCTAGATTAGCGACCACGCGTTTTGTCGGCTTGCCTAATGTCTTGGCGGACCGGGAGGTGGTACCCGAGCTGTTACAGGATGCGTGTCAGCCATCCGCTTTGACCGATGCGATGGTTAGCCTGTTTGAGGGCGGTGACGCTATTCAGCTCGATACGTTTGAAGCTTTGCGCCAGCATATCGGCGGCGATTTTTCCGTGCGGTGCGCGGATGCCATCGATGGACTGACGCGCACGGGATCCCGGTAATGGACTTGTTTAGCGACGACCGCGACCTAATCATTGCTGGGGTCGACGAGGTTGGCCGGGGGCCGTTGGCGGGGGACGTGGTGGCTGCTGCGGTGGTTCTGGGTGATGAGGTGCCTCGCGGCGTGACCGATTCGAAAAAATTGACCGCCAATCGGCGTGAACGCCTGTCTGCAGAAATAAAGGCTTCAGCAAGGTCCTGGGCGATCGGGCGTGCCTCGGTTGCCGAGATTGACCGATTGAATATTCTCGAAGCGTCAATGCTTGCGATGCGCAGAGCGGTCGAGGCTCTGGAGCTTCAGCCCGATCGGGTCTTGGTGGACGGTAATCGTTTACCAAGGTGGTCTTACGAGGCGCGAGCGATTGTGGGGGGTGATGCGCTCGACGGGAGTATTGGCGCCGCCTCCATCATTGCTAAGGTGCAGCGGGATTCGGAGATGGTGGCTATGGCGAATCAGTATCCCGAATACGGGTTTGCTCAGCATAAGGGTTACCCTACTCGGGCGCATTTGGCGGCTTTGGCTCAATTTGGGGTCACCCCGATCCACCGAAAAAGCTTCGCTCCGGTGAAGCGCTTGCTTACTTAGCCCTGACACGATTAGCTTGTCGTTATGACTCAATTTGTTCACCTCAGACTGCACACCGAATTCTCGCTGGTCGATGGCCTGGTTCGCATACCCAAGTTGATGAGCCGTGTGGCCGATCTGGGTATGCCCGCGGTTGCGGTCACCGATCTCAGTAATTTCTATGGGCTCATCAAGGCCTATAAATCTGCTCAGAGCGCGGGCATCAAACTGATTGTGGGTGCCGACTTCTGGGTCGACGACCCGAATGATCGGGACCGGCCCTGGTCCCTGTGCTTATTGGCCCAAGATGAAACGGGTTACCAGAACCTCATCCAGCTGATATCGCGGGCTTGGCGCGAGGGCCAGTACCACGGGCAGGCACGCATTGAGCGTTGTTGGCTGGATGACTATGCCGAGGGTGTGATTGCACTGTCGGGTGGCCGAAACGGCCACATCGGGCAGCTCTTGGTGAATAGTCACGTTGAAGAGGCGCGCGCGGCACTAAACAGCTGGATGACGACCTTCCCCGGACGATTCTATTTTGAGCTTCAGCGCACGGGCCGCCCCAACGAGGAAGACTATCTGCATCAGGCAGTTGATTTGGCCGCTGAGTTGCAGTGCCCGGTAGTCGCGACCAACGATGTACGTTTTCTCAGTGACGATGAATTTGAAGCACACGAGGCTCGGGTTTGTATTGGCGATGGGCGTACCCTCGATGATCCCCGTAGACCGCGCAATTACTCTGAGCAGCAGTATCTACGTTCTCCCGAGGAGATGGCTGAGCTGTTTGAAGACATCCCTGAAGCCTTGGAGAACTCGGTAGAGATAGCGCGTCGGTGCTCGGTAACGATTCGCCTTGGTCAGCCGTTTTTACCTAATTTCCCGGTCCCCCCCGAACTCACCATCGAGCAGTTTCTCGCGAAAGTCAGTCACGAGGGATTAGCCCAGCGCTTGCAGTCGCTTTCAGTCGAAAACGAGCAACCCTATCGAGAGCGTCTAGACTTTGAGCTGAACGTCATCAACGAAATGGGTTTCCCAGGTTATTTTCTGGTGGTGATGGACTTTATTCGCTGGGCAAAAGACCACGGCATCGCGGTCGGTCCCGGGCGGGGCTCGGGCGCTGGCTCACTGGTGGCCTACGCCCTTGAAATCACCGATCTCGATCCACTGCAATACGATCTACTGTTCGAGCGCTTTCTCAATCCCCAGCGGGTTTCGATGCCCGACTTCGACGTCGACTTTTGTATGGAGCGACGGGATGAGGTGATTGATTATGTCGCTGATCTGTACGGCCGCGAGGCGGTATCCCAGATCATTACTTTTGGCACGATGGCCGCGAAAGCGGTTGTACGCGATGTTGCTCGAGTGCAAGACAAGCCTTACGGACTCGCTGACAAGATGTCCAAGCTCATTCCTTTTGAAGTGGGGATGACGCTTGCTAAAGCGATCGAACAGGAAGAGGCGCTTGTTCAGCTGCTGGCAGAGGATTCTTCCGCACAGGAAATCTGGGACATGGCGCTCCGGCTAGAGGGTGTCACCCGAAACGTGGGCAAACACGCGGGTGGTGTTGTGATCGCCCCTTCGCAGCTCACGGACTTCTCGCCGCTGTACTGCGATGAGGCCGGCGGTGGCTTGGTTACTCAGTACGATAAAAATGATGTCGAAGATGCGGGACTTGTTAAATTCGACTTTCTCGGTTTACGCACGCTGACAATTATCGACTGGGCGGTCGCAATGATCGATACCGCCCGAGCAAAGCGGGGTGAAGATAAACTCGATATTACCCAGATTCCGCTTGTGGATCCCAAAGTGTTCGATCTCCTGAAGGCCGCAGAGACCACCGCGGTTTTTCAGTTGGAATCCCGGGGAATGAAGGATTTGATCAAACGCCTTCAGCCCGACTGCTTTGAAGACATCGTGGCGTTGGTGGCGCTCTTTCGCCCGGGCCCGCTGCAATCGGGCATGGTTGATAACTTTATCGACCGTAAGCACGGTCGAGAACAAATCTCTTATCCCGATAAAGACTACCAGCACGCCTCCTTGCAACCGATTCTCGAGCCGACCTACGGCATCATCTTGTATCAAGAGCAGGTGATGCAGATTGCGCAGGAACTCGCGGGTTATACCCTTGGCGGAGCAGATTTATTGCGCCGAGCGATGGGCAAGAAAAAGCCCGAGGAAATGGCCAAGCAGCGCTCAGTCTTCGCCGACGGTGCAAAGGAAAAGGGCATCGATCCTGATCTGGCCATGCGCATTTTTGACCTAGTGGAAAAGTTTGCGGGATACGGCTTTAACAAGTCCCACTCGGCGGCCTACGCCCTTGTTTCCTATCAAACCGCTTGGCTCAAGACTCACTACCCCGCTGAATTTATGGCGGCAGTGATGAGTTCGGAACTGGACAACACGGACAAGCTGCTGACTTTCCGCGATGAGTGTCGTGCGATGGGGCTGACGCTGAAGCCCCCGGCAGTGAACGAAGGCGAGTATGCGTTTACGGTAAACGACGGGAGCGAGATTATTTATGGCCTTGGTGCCATTAAAGGGCTGGGTGAAGGTCCTATCGAAAATCTGCTAGCTGCGCGTCAAAGTGGGCCCTTTACCGATCTATTCGATCTTTGCGCGAGAACTGATCCGCGCAAAGTAAACCGTCGCGCCCTCGAAGCATTGATCAAAAGCGGGGCTGTCGATAATTTTGGCGCCGAGCGCTGGGTGCAAATGGCAGCCCTGGACGACGCACTCAAAGCCGCAGAGCAGTCTGCAGCCAATGATGCAGCTGGCATGACGGATCTGTTTGGTGAGGTTGCCCCGTCGGCGAATGCGGGGGATGTGTATGCTGAGCATCGCCGGGTTCGACCTTGGACGATGAAGGAGCTGCTCAACGGCGAGAAAGAGAGCATTGGTAGCTTCTTAAGCGGTCATCCAATCGAAGAATACGAGTCAGAAGTGCGAACTTTTGCTCAGCGGCGAATCCGCGAATTACAGCCGGAGAACAGTGCCACTGTTGCTGGGTTGATCGTGGATGTCCGAACCATAAAAACCCAGCGCGGTGTCATGGCCGTGATTAAACTCGATGACAATTCTGGCCAGATAGAGGCGACCGTTTACGCCGAGGCCTACAGCGAGAATCGAGAGCTGTTGATCAAAGATCGCATTGTCTTGATTGAGGGACGTGTGCAGCAGGATGATTACTCTGGGGGCTTGACCCTGCGCGCCAGGGAAATTCGCTCGCTCGAGGATGCTCGACAGTCGCGAGTTAACGAAATTCGCCTGCGCATCCATAGCGAGATTCTGGACGCAGGATTGCGTAAACTATTAAAGGAAGCGTTGGAGGGGGCCCAAGGGGGCAATTGTCCAATCACGGTGGATTACAGCCAACCTGACGGAAGCGCGCGCGTTCGTTTGGGGGAGCATTGGCGGGTTCACCCTAGCGATGCGCTGCTGGAGCGGTTGCGTGGGACCGTTGGTGGCGAAGGAGTCGAACTTGTTTATAACCGTTAAGCACATGAAATACGCAGTGCTTCTGAGTTGCCTCGGTCTGGTTGCCTGCGGTGGCGGTGCGCCCGACTGCAACTTTAAAGGTAAAGCCGATAGCGCACCCAGCGCCGGGTGTTTGGTGGTTCACGACAATAAACTGTTGCTGATGGAAGGCCGTAGTGGCTTTGGCCCGCCAGGGGGCTCGGCTGATGCGGATGAATCAGCCCAGTGTGCCGCAGAGCGCGAGACCTTTGAGGAGTCTGGTGTCGAAGTGGTTGCCGGTGAACTCGCTGCGACCTTCGATAATGGTTTTCATCTGTACTGGTGCGATTCGGTTGGTATCCCAGAGCCAGCAATCCAGCGGCCACTGGAGGTTTCCTCGGTTGGCTTTTACAGTCACGAGCAGTTTCCAGACCTACGCTGGCGCTATCCACAGCAAGGTGGCCTGATCTACCAGATGATTAAAAACCGCTAAGTTAGCGACCAGGACGACGACATTATGAGTGACGAGGCAATTGAAGCGGCGGTCTTTCGTCGCCTTCTCAAGCACCTAGATAGCCGTAAAGATGTGCAGAATATTGAGCTGATGAATCTAGCTGGCTTTTGTCGCAACTGCCTGTCTAAATGGTACGTTGCCGAAGCCGAGGCGCGAGGCCAGGCCGTGGATTATGAGTCGGCTCGGGAGTTGGTTTATGGAGAGCCTTATGCGGACTGGAAGGTTAAAAACCAAGTCAAGGCAACGCCCGAGCAGCAAGCGGCTTTTGCGACGCAGCAGAGCAGTGACAGCCACTGAGCCGTCAACTAAACAGAGCCCTCAGCGAAACAGAGCCCTCAGCGAAACATAGCCCTCAGCGAAACATAGCCCTCAGCGAAATATAGCCCTCAGCTAAAATCAGAGTCCTCAACTCAGTGCTGCTAGTATGGTATCGACCGACACCACATCGGCGTATTTCGCGTTGAGGTCAAACAAGTTGGCTTGATGGGCTGCTTGATTGCGATCTCCCACCGCTTCTTCGGCAACGAATACTGCATAGTTGTTCTGCAATCCGTCTACAGCCGTCGCTCTAACACACCCGCTCGTTGTCAGACCCGTCACCACGATTGAGTCGACTGCCAATGCGTTGAGTTGGGCATTCAGGTCCGTACCGTGAAAGCCACTCGCATGGGTTTTTTCAATCACGATATCGCTGGGCAATACCGGCAATCGTGAATCAAACCCTACCCATCGCGAATCGGGTGTCAGTACATTAAGTGCTGGCAGTTTACTTCTGAACACTGACGCTTGTTGATCATTGCGATACACGACCGTCGTCAGTACCACGGGCAGTTGCTGTTCATGAAATCGATTCATGAGCGCCACGTTGGCGGCGACCACGTCATCAGCGTTACAGCCGAGTGGGCAATCGGTATCCGTAAAACCATTAATGACGTCAACGACGATAAGTGCGGGTCGATCACCTAACACTTGAGGGGTCTGCTCGAGAGAACGATTGCTTGTCATGATGTCACGCGCTGCATTTATGATGCGCCATCGTAACTAACTTTTGACTGTGCCGCTTTGAATATGGGCTGGCTTTCAGATTCGGATTCTGAAACCGTGCTAACGGCAATTATGGAGACAATCGGATGACATCGAAAAATACGGGCTTATGCATTGCTTTGGCGGTAGTCATGCTTGCCGTGGCCATGCCTGCCAGCTCGGCCGCAGACTGGGTTTTTCGGGGTGGTAAGGTGTACACCATGGATGACTCAGGGAGTCGTCACTCGGCGCTTGCGATCGAAGGCGATCAAATTGTTTACGTCGGTAATAGCGCAGGCGTGCAAGCCTTTATCGGTGGCGACACGCAGGTAATTGAGTTAGCTGGACGCACGGTGCTCCCAGGCTTCATCGACACTCATATCCACACGATGGATACCTTGCCCCTTATTAATGGCGCCATGTTGTCCCCGTCGCAGAATGCTGACGAGGTAGTGGCTGCCCTCAAGGCTCATGTTGCGCAGAATCCCGAGCAGAACCCAGTGTTAGGCTCGGGTTTCCTCGCGCGAGCCTTCGGTATTGATGGACCCACCGCGGCAACCCTTGATGAAATCGTTGGCGATCGGCCAGCTTTGATTATCGACGAGGGAGGGCATACAGGGTGGGCGAACAGCGCGGCACTTGCAGCCGCTGGAATTGATGCTGAGACCCCCGACCCTGTTCCTGGCGCCCATTTCTATCAGCGGGATGACGACGGCAACCCGACGGGCTGGCTGGTCGAAGGCGCGGCCATTGACCCCGTAGTGCGTGCGTTGGGTATTGTTTCTATGCCTGCTTTGCGCGAGGCGGCACCTGAGTTTTTCAGCGAAATGTCCGCTGTAGGCATTACGGCGGCGTTTGACGCGGGCATGATCGATACCGGTGAGTTGGGGCGGGCTTTGGCCCTCGAAATGGCGGAGCGAGGTGAGATGCCGGTTCGACTGGTTGCATCGCTATATGTCAATCGCCCCGATGCCTTGTCGAACGCTATCGATGAACTTGAGGCGTTGAATACTCGCTACCAGCATGAGTTTCTCAACGTGAGCACATTGAAGTTATCCCTCGATGGCACCGTAGAGGCAAAGACGGCTGTCACACTGGATCCTTATCTCATGCCAGAGGGGCATCGTGCGACGCCGCTACTACCTGAGTTTGCCGTCATAGCAACGGTCGTTGAGGCCAGCGGCAAAGACATAGACCTGCACCTGCATGCCATCGGCGATGGGGCGGTGCGCACTGCGCTTGATGCGGTTGAGGCTGCGCGAATCGCGCATCCGGATACGG
>CBFHHJ010000066.1:0-8188 GCA_965655505.1 Luminiphilus sp. | reverse complement strand
CGCAGAACGAACGGATGCGGGCATGGCTCACAGAGGTAATCGCCCCGATTGAGAGCGACGCACCGGTGCTTGAACTCTTTGCCGGCAGCGGTAACTTTACGTCGATATTAAGTCAGCATTTCCACGCGGTGGTTGCCGTCGAGGGAGGCGAAGAGGCGGTGTCAGCCCTCGATGCCCTTGGCTTGCGCGGCGTGACCTCGCGCCAGTGCGATTTATTTACCGATGAGTCCATGGTGACGCTGTTGAGCGAATGTGGTGCGAGTCGTGTCTTGGTCGTCGATCCGCCCCGGGACGGACTGGTTGTCCGAGCGCCGATACTCCGCCAACTCAAGCAGCTCGAGTGGGTAATTTATATCTCTTGTGACCCTGCAACTTGGTCCCGTGATAGTCGGGATTTCATGGCCGAGGGCTTTGTCATCGAGCAGGTCACACCCATCGATGTATTCCCCCAAACCCCGCACATCGAGCTTTTGAGTGTGCTCAGACGTCGTACGTGATGAGAAACTCCCGCACTTCCGCGGTTGGTCCACGAAATACGACACGATCGAGGCGATCCTTCAGCTGGTAGTCATACATGGGGTCGTAATAGTCCCGAAGCAGTGGCTCGATCCAGGCTCGGTGCTGAGTTGAGTCACCATTGCGGTGCGTTACGATCGCAGCTTCCATGACCTCACGCAGTTGTCGATGACGCTCGCCTCCCAGTCGTTTGCGAATCCGATCGAGGGAGTCGAGAAGCCCGCCCGCAAAAACCTCAAAGGCCTTGTCGGCGTCCTT
Source organism: Luminiphilus sp. (assembly GCA_965655505.1). Taxonomy (GTDB): domain Bacteria; phylum Pseudomonadota; class Gammaproteobacteria; order Pseudomonadales; family Halieaceae; genus Luminiphilus. The sequence continues at coordinate 7,414 of CBFHHJ010000066.1, read as the reverse complement.
TAATTGCTCGGTAAAGTCAGTGAGATTGGCCAGTATGTAATTTTCGAATGAGTGCTCCACGCGCTCTTCTAACGTAGTTTCCAGCAAGACGAGCGGTGCGCGTTTGAGGGTTTCCTGAAGCGGCAGCGGTAGCGCGCATCGACCAATTAACCGACTTTCGTCTTCGGCGATCACGGGCTTATTTGGATTCGCGTTCAAAGAGCGAAGCAGGGCAACGGTCACATGGTTCTCAAAATCGATCTGGCTTGGCTGCCCCGTTGCACGGCGTCCAAAGGACGAGCCTCTATGATTGGCGAGACCTTCGAGGTCGATTGACGTCGGAATGGGACTGCCGTTTACGCTTTCATTGAGCAGACGGGTCTTTGCACTGCCTGTTCTACCCCCGAGGACAACGAATGGTTCAGTCGCGCAAATGTGTTCGAGTCGATCGATTAACCATCGGCGCATTGCTTTGTAGCCGCCTGCAACGCGCGGGTAGTGAACCCCAGCGTCGGCCAGCCATTGCTGACTGATTGCCGAGCGCATACCACCGCGAAAGCAAAACAGCGCGCCCTGTGGCTGTGCCTTGCTAAAAGCCACCCATGCAGCAACGCGTGCAGCTTTGGTTTCTCCTGAAACCAGACGATGGCCCAACGCCACAGCAGCGTCTTGCCCTTCTTGCTTGTAACAGGTGCCTACAGCAGCGCGCTCCTCATCGGTCATTAGAGGCAGGTTAATAGCGCCGGGAACACTTCCCTGGAGAAACTCGATGGGTGCTCGGGTATCGATCAGAGGCGTTTGCGCCAGAAACAAACTGTCAAAGTCTTCAATCAGCAAGCGTGACTCTCGCGGATTTTCCCGCCGTGGCGCACAGGCTGCCGAGGGGCTCACTGATGAGACCTGCATCGGAAAGGATTCGACTGACCTCGCTCGACGCCTCGGGTGCCGCCGCGATGAGTAAGCCACCGCTAGTTTGTGGGTCGCACAGCAGCGCTTGGGTCTCTGGCGTCATCTCACCAAGTTGTTCGCCATAGGCATTGAAGTTGCGCTGGCTGCCCCCTGGCACACAGCCCGCTTGGATGTAGTGCTCGATGTTGGTTACCCGCGGCACACGGTCAAGCTCAATCTGAGCGTCGAGCCCAGCTGCGGTGCACAGCTCCAGCAAATGGCCCATTAACGCGAAACCGGTCACGTCGGTCATGGCATGCACGTCGGGAATCTCGGCTAGCTGTGTGCCAATTTTATTGAGCTGACACATTAGCCCGGTGGCCAAACCGCGATGTTCGTCTTTCAGCTTGCCCTGTTTTTCTGCGGTAGTAAGGATGCCAATCCCCAATGGTTTGGTAAGAAACAGAAGGTCTCCCGCTTGGGCGCCGCCATTGGTCTTTAACTGCTCGATTGCAACCTCTCCGGTCACAGCGAGCCCAAAGATGGGTTCGGGGGCATCGATACTGTGGCCTCCCGCCAGTGCAATACCTGCTTCTAGGCAAACGGCGCGACCACCCGCGATGACCTCGCCCGCGACTGCGGCGGGGAGTTTGTCCACAGGCCAGCCCAGAATTGCGATGGCCATCAGGGGCCGACCGCCCATGGCGTAGATATCGCTGATGGCATTTGTCGCCGCGACCCTACCGAAATCGAAGGGATCGTCGACAATCGGCATAAAAAAATCTGTGGTGCTGAGAATGGCGCGACCGCCACCGATATCGACGGCGGCCGCGTCATCGCGGCTACCGTTGCCCACGAGCAGATCGGGAAACTGGGCATCATTAGCGAATGCGAGACTACCCGCGAGCATGGTGTCGAGTACATCAGGCGCGATTTTGCACCCGCAGCCGGCGCCGTGGCTGTACTGAGTGAGTCGGATCTGAGCGTTTTCCATGGTGCTTGCCGAGTTGTTTTCCCGTGATTGTGACATGGTTCGCCTCAGGCGTTGTGCCATTGGCCTTGAAATACGAGCGTGTTGTTGGGCTAAGCCGGATCTTCTCGAAACTGTGCTTGAAACTCGCGGCAACAGCTTACATGCTGTTGGCCTTGATCGCCCCATTCACCACATTTGGCTTTTGGAGTATTCGTTGTCCCCGTTCTTTTCAGTCTCTCGCCTGAATCCTGGTTTTTTAACCATATTCATGGCCCTGATGCTTTTGCCGGCCCTGACGATGCCCGCTGGGGCGAGCACAGTGGATGCACGTAAGGCCTTTACTGAAGCCATGACCGAGCTGCGAACTGGGGTCGGTCCGCGTTATTTACAGCTTAGAGAGCAGCTCGAAGACTACCCGCTGGCCGAATACCTTGATTATCAAGTGCTTCTGGAGCAGCTGCACGACATGCGTCCCGCAACAGCGCGTGATTTTCTCGATCGTGTTCGAGATTCACCATTGTATGGCCGTTTTTTAGCAGCCTATCTTGAACATAAAGGTCGAGATCGTCGGTGGCGGGATTTCTTAGCGGTCGCCGATCGACAGCCGCGGGATGTCGCACTGCAGTGCTATTACTTTCGTGCCAAGCGCGATACCGGCGCAAAAGCGGAAGCCTGGGAGGGCGCTCGGCAGCTGTGGAATGTGGGTAAGTCTCAGCACAAAGCCTGTGATCCATTATTTGAGCGATGGATAAAGAACGGGGGCGGCCCTGATGATGCCCTTGTCTGGTCGCGAGCGCTCAATGCCTTTGATTCACGGTCGCCACATATTATTCGCTATATCCGTCGGTACGCGTCCTCGGAACTGAAACCTTTGCTTGATGAGCTGGCTGAGGTTTACCGACACCCCGACCGTTTGGTTGCTGATGCCCATCAAGCCAGTACTCGCCATGCGGAGCTGATGACTGCCGGCATTCGCCGCCTTGCCCGAGTCAACCCCGAACAAGGCCGGCTCGCATTGCTCAATGCGATTCCCGTGCAGTCGTTCACCCCCCAGCAGGTCCGTGACATGGAGCTGATGATTGCCCGCCACAGCTTGTTTGCACAAAGCGCTGCGCCGGAGAGTTGGTTGATCGATACATTGGGTGAACTCCGTGACGATGAACTGACTGAGATTTACTTGCGCAAGCAAGTTGAAGAGGGCCACTGGTCCGCGCTGCTCGAAGGCCTTCCCTGGCTCTCTGATCGTGGGCGCGCCAAGGATCAGTGGCGTTACTGGCACGCCCGCGCGCTTGCTGAGACAGGTAATGCAACAGAGGCAACCGCAAAGCTTCAATCGTTGGCGATGGAGCGCAGTTATCATGGGTTCCTGGCGGCCGATAAGGTAGGGGCTCCTTACAATCTGAATGCTCGGCAGCCCGAAGATATATCGCCGCCCGCTGATCGGGGTATTGAACGCACCGCAGAATTGCTTGCGCTGAACCAGTTTTCCGATGCGCGTCTCGAATGGCGAATGGTTGTTCAGCGTGCCGGGTTAGCTGATCAAATCGCGCTCGCTCACTTGGCATTAGAGCGGGACTGGCCATACTTTGCCATTGATGCGGCAAATGAAGCGAAAGCATGGGACTACGTCGGTTTGCGCTTTCCATTGGCCTTTGTGTCGGTTTTTTCCGAGGCAGCACAGCGCGTTGGACTTGATCCCCACGAGATAATGGCAATTGCGCGTCGTGAGAGTGCGATGTTTCCGCTGGCGCAATCAGGTGTCGGTGCTCGTGGCCTGATGCAGGTGATGCCTGCAACAGGACGCTTAGTCGCTAGGCAAACAGGCATTCCTTGGCGCAGTGCGGGATTGTATGAGGTTGAGTACAACGTGAGCATTGGAAGCCAGTATTATCGCGGGCTGCTCGATCGCTTTGATGGTCATCGTCCTAAGGCGCTGGCCGGTTATAACGCTGGGCCCAATCGCGTCGATCGCTGGGCTGAGACTGATATTCCCGTCGATCAATGGATCGACAGCTTACCGTTTCGAGAAACCCGAGAGTATGTTCAAGCCGTATTAGCTTACACCGTGATCTATCAACAACGCGCTGGCGAGGCGAGTTCGGTATTGAAAGCCAGTGAATGGAAACTGACCAATCAGAAGGACAATCTATGAAAAGTCTGCAAATGCAGTCCTGTGTACAAGAGTCGGGCGTTATTGAGTGTGCCCTATTCGAAGTGGATATACCCGAGCCGGGCCCCGATGATGTGGTAATCAAGGTTGAAGCCGCGCCGATCAACCCTTCTGACCTTGGTTTGATGTTCGGGCTAGCAGATACCGACACTGCGCAGACAGCCGAGCGCAACGGACACACTGCCGTCCAAGTACCTTTGTCCGAGGGCCTGCAGCGGGCGATGGCGACCCGTCAGGGGCAGTGGTTACCGGTTGGGAATGAGGGTGCGGGCACTGTCATCGCGGCGGGATCCAGTGATGCAGCACAAGCGCTGCTAGGCAAGCGCGTTGGCGCGTTTGGCGGTGAGCTGTTCGCTCAATATCGAAAGCTCTCACCCATGCAATGTATGCCGCTCAATTCCGATACGACTGCGGAAGAGGGCGCTTCCTGTTTTGTTAACCCCATGACCGCTCTCGGTTTTGTGGAGACCACTAAGATGGAAGGGCACAAGGCCATCGTTCACGCCGCTGCGGCGTCGAACCTAGGTCAAATGCTCAACCGCATTTGTATCGAGGACGGCATTGCTTTGGTGAACATTGTCCGATCCGACGAGCAGGTGGCTCTACTGAAAGGCCAGGGAGCAAGCATCGTTCTGAACTCTCGGGATGCCAGCTTCACTGCAGACCTGCAGGCGGCCATTGAAGAAACCGGCGCGACCATCGCCTTTGATCCCATTGGCGGCGGTACCTTGAGTAACCAGATTTTGATGGCCATGGAAGTCGCTGCGCAAAAGCGTATGCCGGTTTGGAGTCGCTATGGTTCTGAGGAGCACAAGCAGGTCTATGTCTACGGCATGCTTGACTCATCGCCCACACAGTTGACCCGTGGATACGGTTTCGCTTGGAGTTACGGGGGCTGGTTGTTGACACCGTTTCTCGCTAAAGCCGGCATGGAGCGTTTGATTGCTATGCGTACCCGCGTCTTAAATGGCCTGAAGACGACCTTTGCGAGCCAGTACTCGGATCGCGTGTCGCTGGAGCATTCACTGGATCTGGAAGTAGTGAAGCAATACGGTCGCAAGTCCACCGGGCAGAAAACACTGATCGTAATGGGCGATTAACCCCCTGCGAGCTTGCACCGGAAACCCTGGGCTTCCAGCGCGGCACGACACGTCTCCCGCTGGTCGCCCTGTATTTCAATGGCGCCGTCCTTCACCGCGCCTCCCACGCCACATCGCTGTTTCAGTTTTTTGGCGATGTCTTTCAATCGATCGGCGCTGACCGGCAGTCCCTCTATTACGGTGACGGCTTTGCCTCCGCGGCCTTTGGTTTCGCGTCTTACGCGTGCAATGCCATCGCTCTGCGTTGTTGGCGCATCGCTGCCACAGACACAGTGAGTGAGTTTACGTTGGCATTGATGGCACAGCCGCCCACCGTCGGTGGAAAAAACTAGTCGCGAATCGGCTTTTCGCTTGTTCAAGAGATCCCCCAAAATACTTCTTCGAACGCTTTGGCCCTATAATACGCTTTGTTTCCCTCTAGCTGAAAACCGCGCAGAGCGGTGGGACGGTAAAACACTTATGTCAGATGGCGATACTCGTCTCGCAGAGCTTGAGGGTCAGATTGCGTTTCTCGAGGATACAGTCAACAGTCTGAATTCGGCTCTTGGCGCCCAGCAGCAGCAAATACTCGAACTTGGCGATCAAATGCGTTTATTGCACCAGCAGCTAAAAGAGCAGGGTGCACGGCTCGACACCTTTGATGGGCCCGATGATCAGCCGCCGCCCCATTATTAGTCACTACCGATAACAATCGCCCTAGAGGCCCTCAGGTTTAAAGCAGGAGTTCGTTAATGTCGTTACGTGTAGGTCTTTCAGTGCTCGCCGCATTTATTGCGGGGCTATTTGTACTTTTCCAGATTGCGACACGGCCTCCTGAAGCGCCAGCGCACCAGGTGATTTACAACGGTCAGGTGCTCAGCATGGACACAGATAACCGAGTATTTGAAGCGATCAGCGTGCGCGGTGATCGTATCGAGGCGCTGGGCACTAGCGAGGAGATGTTGGCCCTCGCCGATGACGACACCACGACCTTAGACCTACGTGGTCGCACACTCATGCCTGGTTTTGTTGACGCTCATGGGCATTTTCCCGGGTCGGGACAAGTCGTGTTTTCCGCAGACCTCAACAGTCCGCCGATTGGCGATATTGAAACGATGGATCAGTTGATTGCGCGATTAAAGGCCTTTGGTGAACAGCGCCCCGATGGTTGGATAAAAGGTTGGGGATACGACGATACCTTGCTTGCCGAGATGCGACACCCGACGCGGGAGGATCTCGATAAAGTCTCTACTACGCGGCCAGTGGCAATAAGCCACATCTCAGGCCACCTCAACGTAGTTAATTCGGTGGCACTGGCCGAGTTGGATATTGATGAACAAACTCCCGACCCTGAGGGGGGAATTATTCAACGGGATGCGGATTCGCCAGATGGTCTCAGACCCAACGGCGTGTTGGAAGAGACCGCTGCCCGCGTCGTTACTAAAAAGATGTTGGATCTTGGGGTTGGCGATCTCGTCCAGATGACCACCCATGCCGCTCGTACGTATGTTGAGCAGGGTGTGACGACAGCGTCAGCGGGCGGGATGCCGCTTGGTTTGGTAAAGATCTTGGGGCCCATGAGCCGCATCAACCTGTTTCCCCAGCGCGTGGCACTGTTCCCGCTGCTTGAAGACATTGAGAATCGCGTGTTGGATGAGGGATTTCGCCCCGAGTCCATGGCGTCCGGTCGCGTTGAAATCCCACGGGTCAAGATTATTGCCGATGGCAGTATTCAGGGTTACACGGGGTATCTTAAAGAGCCGTACTACATGCCTTATCACGGCGATCTAGATTATCGGGGTTACCCCTCGGTTTCCCGGGAGGACCTGATTCGCCAAGTCACAGGGTTGTTTGCGCAGCGGGTGCGAGTGGCGATTCACTGTAACGGCGATGCTTCGATTGACGATGCGCTCGACGCGATTGAACTCGCTGGTCAAGCGCATCCATGGCCCGAAGCACGCCCACTGCTGATACACGCGCAGATGTCACGGAAAGATCAGGTTCAGCGCATGGCGGAGCTCAACGTGACGCCGAGCTTTTTCTCGGCACATACGTACTACTGGGGTGATCGGCACGTCTCAATATTCATGGGGCCTGAGCGCGCTGCCAACATGAGCCCAGCCCGATGGGCCATGGATGCAGGGGTGCGTTTCAGTTCACACATGGACACTCCGATCGTACCCATGTTGCCGTTACAGGCCGTTTGGAGTCAGGTCCATCGCAAAAGTACTAGCGGTGCGGTGATTGGCCCCGAGCAGCGGATTCCCATGATGCAGGCGTTACGGGCTGTGACCATCGACGCAGCATGGCAGGTGTTCATGGATG
>CBFHHJ010000065.1:7936-8278 GCA_965655505.1 Luminiphilus sp. | reverse complement strand
GTTCTTGATAGGGACGGGCGCCACGGCGGCAATTTGCTGGTATTACGATGTGCCACTGTTCTTGTCGCTATTTGGCGGTATTTTCGTTCTTGGAGTCTCTTTGGCACTGAAGTCAGACAGTTTGCTCGACTAGGGAGTGGCCTAACTCTCCATTATCAACAGGGTTTAATGAGAAACGATCCATCCCCCGTTAACGGGGCAGAGCCAGCGGTCCATCCCCCGTTAATGGGGTAGAGCCGCCGCCACGTGAGCCTATATCAATCTTGGAAACAAAAAAGCCCTGAAAATCAGGGCTTTAGTGTATATGGCGGTGGGCTAAGGATTCGAACCTTAGGACGGGCT
>CBFHHJ010000065.1:0-7926 GCA_965655505.1 Luminiphilus sp. | reverse complement strand
CCACCGAAACGTTTTTCTGTGTCACCGAAAACGCGAACGCGCATTATAGCGGCGCGATCGCTGGTGGCAAGGGGATCCCTGCGATGAAGTGACGAATATCTGCGATAAACGGTGGCTTTTTATTCAAACGCGTAACGCCATCGGCACTTATAATCTCGCGATGCAAATTTCTGATGTCATCAAGAAAAATCAACGACTGCTCTGGGCACTACAATTCATAGGGTGGGGCGCGTGGGCAGCGACCTTTTATCTTGGTGTCGCCTATTGGGGGCCACCGCCCCCCGACTATCCCGTGTATCTGGCCGTTATCGCATTGATCGGTATGAGCATCTCGCTGCTGTTATTGGTTGTGTTTGAGACGACCTGGGAGACCAACCAGTGGATCAGGAGCTTCTCGGCGGTTGTCGCGATTTACCTCGCCGGCGTTCTCTGGATTGCCGTTCGATCCCTGGTCTTCTATGAGTTCTACCCTGAAGAATGGGAAAAATTGCGAGAAGGTGGCGGGCCATACCTAGCGGCCTATTTTAAAAACGCCATGTCCGCGGGCACTGTGATGTTGGTGTGGAGCGCGGTGTTCTTCGGGCTCAAATACTACTTACTCAACCAGGAAGAAAAGCGACGTTATCTCATCGCCGTGGGGCAGGCCCATGAGGCCCAGCTAAAAATGCTGCGTTATCAGTTGAACCCACACTTCCTCTTCAACACGCTGAATGCCATTTCCACGCTAATCCTCGATAAGGAAACGGAAACCGCCAACCATATGGTGACCAAACTGTCGAAGTTTCTGCGCTACTCATTGGATAACGATCCTATGCAGCAGGTGACGGTGGCGGAGGAGATGGAAACCCTTAGGTTGTATTTGGATATCGAAAAGGTGCGCTTTGACGAGCGTTTAAGCCTGAGTTTTGATGTCGACGAGCGGGTCAGTGATGCGCTAATGCCGTCCTTGCTGCTACAGCCTTTGGTGGAAAACTCGATTAAGTATGCAATTTCCCAATCGATTCACGGGGGGAGTATTGCCGTATCGGCATCCGTCGAGGGCGGCATGTTGGCCTTGGTGGTAGCGGATGATGGGCCTGGCCTCGATCTTAATCGCACGTTACTGACTTCCAGCAGCGGGGTAGGGCTGGCTAATACACAGGATCGGCTGAGAGAACTGTATGGCAGCAATCAACATTTTCGCTTGAGCGACAGCAAGCCCCATGGCCTCACAATCACGATTGGGCTGCCGCTGGAGTACGCGGGATCAGCGAAGCCATGACAGCTCTTAGAGCGCTTATTGTTGATGACGAGCATCTGGCCCGGCGTGGGCTCGCGATGCGCCTGGCAGATATTGAGACCGTCGATGTACTGGCCGAGTGTGCCAATGGTGAGCAGGCATTAGCTGCGGTCGTCGAGCACAGTCCCGATCTCATTTTTCTCGATATTCAAATGCCGGGAATGAGTGGCTTCGATGTAGTCGCTCGTATCCAGGGCGACACCATGCCGATGGTGATTTTCGTGACGGCGTTTAATGAGTTTGCTGTTGATGCCTTCAAAGTAAACGCTATCGATTATGTGCTCAAGCCACTTGAGTCTGACCGGCTCCGCGAAGCGGTGGATCGCGCGGTGCGCGCTCATGAGCAGCAGGTGGCAGCGCTCGAGAAGGAGCGACTGCTGAACTTGGTCATGGATATGCAGGGTCAGTCTGCAATGAGCCTCGAGGCGTCGGAGGAAGACGTCACCAGTAAGAAGCTGATGGTGAAAGACGGCGGAGAGGTACAGTTTATTCCCCTTGCGGACATCGAGTGGGTAGATGCTGCGGGGGACTACATGTGCGTTCATGCCGCGGGCCAAACCCATGTCATGCGCAGCACCATGAAAGAGTTAGAGGCGCAGTTGGCCGACGGAGACTTCGCACGAATCCATCGCAGTACGATCGTCAATCTTCGTCATGTCGCGGGTGCAAAGACCCTGGCCGGTAGCGATTATCAACTCACCCTTGAAAGTGGGGCGCAGTTAAAAGTGAGCCGTGGCTACAAGTCGGTGGTGCGTAATTTCATGAGTGAATCACGCTAACTTGCGGTTAGTCGTCGCTGCCTAGCAGTTCATCGCAAAGCGGATGATTTGCTGAAAGGGGCTTGATACCTTGCAATCACTGGACTGGCTAACGCACAAAGTGTTGATTCGAAGTTAAAAGCGGTGGGTGCGGGATAGCTTAACGAATTAGCCGTTCAGTACGGTGTCAGGTCAGGATAGACCCCGATGGTGGAGTGCCGCGGGTGGGCCAGGGATGGCCCCTTTGACAGCGGAAAGCTAAGGGTGCTTTGAACAGGGAGGTTCGGCACCCTTTTTTTTGCCCGACGGATTTCGGAGCGCGCTTTTAAGCCAAAAAAAACCAGCAGTGACAACACCGCCGGTTCCTAAGGGTCGCGTTAGCAGTTCTAGCTACCCGCTGCATCCTTAAAGAGGTCTTCCGTGACGGGGTTGTCAGCGGCTTCCTCTTGCTTCTCGGTCGTTGCAGCAGCGCCTGCTTTAGGTCCTCGCGGGTCGTTGCTGGCGCGCGGCACGTCCTGAGACATAATGCTCACGGGCGGAGCTTCCTGGGCCGAGAACAGTTGACGACGTTCGGTATGCACGTTGACGTCAACCACAGGTTTGGCTACGACGCGCGGGTCGTTGACTGCGCGACCGTTTTCGTCAAGTCCACTCCGATCGGGTTCGGTAGCCGACTCGACTGACGCTGCGCTTGGCATGCTTGTTGTTTCAGCGGCGTCTTGTGCGGGGGCCTCCGGTGCGGGCTTACGCGCCTCTAAGACCAGTCGTGCTTCGGGCGCTTCCTCGACGCTAATGTCGCTGTCTTCGTTGCTTGCCGAAGGCTCTTCCTGCGCAGGAGCGGTATCGGTAGACGCTGCGAGTGCTTCGTCAGTTGTTTGCCCGTTGTTGTTCGTGACAACCTCAGCACTGTCCTCAGCACTGTCTTGTGGTGCAATAGCCTTGCTTGAGATTGTGCCCTCGGCTACGTCGTCGGTTTGCGCTACGGGAGCTATAGCCTCGACAGCTGCTGCGGCTGTCTCAGTGTTTGGGTTAGGCACTGCCGCCTCGGCAACAGTTGCCGTGGAATCAGCAGCTGCATCGCTTAACGCACCTTCCGCAACTTCCACATCTACCGCAGCGCCCTGGCTATCGGGGCGCGGGCCGCGACGACGGCGCCGACGATTTTCCCGCTTCATTTCTGGGGGACGATGCCTCGCCTGCTGTTCATCGTTACTGGCCGTAACTGGTGTCTCGGCTTGTGCGTCGAGATCTTCCTCTGCAGAGTCATCGGGTTGAGTACTCTCTGAAGTTGATTCTGTGCTGCTCTCAGTGCCGTTTTCGTTGTTGCGGCGTTGACCGCCGCGACGACCGCGGCGTCGGCGAGAGCGCTTGGGACGATCTTCCTCGCTTTCCCCATCATCGCCCTGGTTAGCGACGGGTTCGCTGGTTTCCGCAGGTGTTGATGTATTGGCTTCATCACGGATTTCTTGTGGAGCGCCGTCTCGAGTCCCGTCACGGCTATCTCGTCCGCCACGGTTGCGATTTCGGCCGCCACGACTTCGGCGCTGCCCGCCACTTCGAGATTCTCGGTTGGTCGTTTCTTCCTGAGCGGCTTCGGCAGACGCGGGCTCAGCGTCATCGGTTTTGGCTTTTTCCTCGCCAGCCGTATCGTCGGTCGGTACCGGTGCGAACAGCGTTTTCCACACTTTGGTGAATAACCCGCCGGTTTCGTTACCTTGCGCCTTGGCAACTGCTGGTGCGGGGGCGCTTGGGGTTGCCGGTGCAGTCGGCTCGATTGCCTCAGCCGATTCACTGGTGGGTACGGGTGCGGGTCCTTTGGGTGTTACGCCTCGCACCAGTGGTTGCGGTGCTGATGGCAGGCCGCTGTTGTCATCCGCCACAGTAAGCGAGTCGGGTACTTCGACCTCGACGTCATAGCTGGTGACGACATCCTCTTCGATCTCGTCATCACGTAAACGCGTGATTTCGAAATGAGGCGTATCCATGTGCGGATTCGGGATGATGAGTACCCGAACCTTGGTTGTTTGCTCGATTTCGTTCACGGTGCTGCGCTTTTCATTCAGCAAGAACGCGGCAACGTCGACCGGCACAACGCAACGAACTTCTCCAGTACGCTCTTTAGCGGTCTCTTCCTGCAGCAGACGTAAGATGGCCAGCGCCAGTGAGCGGGTGTCGCGAATGGTGCCTTGCCCCGTGCAGCGCGGGCAAACCATGCCGCTGGTCTCGCCAAGAGAGGGGCGCAAGCGTTGTCGCGACATCTCCAGCAGACCGAAGCGGGATATTCGTCCAACCTGAACCCGTGCGCGGTCAATCTCTAGCGCATCCCGAATACGATTTTCGACCGCCCGCTGGTTTTTGCTGGAGTTCATGTCGATGAAGTCGATTACGATCAAACCGCCCATGTCGCGCAAGCGAAGCTGGCGCGCCACTTCATCGGCGGCCTCTAGATTGGTTTGGGTGGCCGTGGCTTCAATATCGGCACCCTTTGTTGCCCGAGCGGAGTTGATGTCAATCGAGACGAGGGCTTCGGTTGGGTCGATAACGATTGACCCGCCGGAAGGTAGGCGTACTTCGCGATTGAAAGCGGTTTCGATCTGGCCTTCGACTTGGAAACGGTTAAATAGCGGGATCGTGTCTTCATAAAACTTGATACGCGACGCGTACTTAGGCATGACCATTGAGACAAAATCACTGGCTTGCTTGTAAGCGGCGGGGTCGTCAATGAGCACTTGGTCAATGTCATCGCGCAGGTAATCCCTGATCGCGCGAATGATGACGTCACTCTCTTGATACAGCAGGACCGGACCTTTGTTCTCGGCGTTAGCGGTCGAGATGGCATCCCAAAGTTGCAGCAGATAATCGAGATCCCACTGAAGCTCTTCAGGACTGCGGCCAACGCCAGCGGTGCGGATAATGACGCCCATGCCATCGGGAATCTCGAGTTGAGAGAGGGCGTCTCGGAGTTCACTGCGGTTATCACCTTCAATCCGGCGTGAGATACCACCAGCCCGTGGGTTGTTGGGCATCAGAACCATATAACGCCCGGCGAGGCTGATGTAGGTAGTGAGCGCAGCACCCTTGGTGCCGCGCTCTTCTTTATCGACCTGAACAATCAGCTCAGTGCCTTCTTTTAATACGTCCTTAATTCGGGTCTTGCCTTCGCCCTCGGGGGCGGCGCTTCGGTAGTATTCGTGAGCGATTTCTTTGAGCGGCAAAAAGCCATGTCGGTCGGCGCCAAAGTCGACAAAGGCTGCTTCGAGGCTTGGCTCGACGCGGGTTACCTTGGCTTTGTAAACGTTGGCTTTGGTCGAGACCCGGGCGCGGTTTTCAATATCAAGATCGTATAAGCGCTGGCCATCGACTAAGGCGACACGAACCTCCTCAGGTTGCGTCGCATTGATAAGCATTTTCTTCATGGTTGTTATCCAGTTGGCGAATCAACCGGACGGGTGCGGAGGGGAAAGGAATACCCCCAGGTTGCAGGTTTTTAACCCCGAAGTCCTCTTCGGGTTAGCCCAATCCTACTGCGATTGCGCGACTTGCATCTTGTCTCTGGCAGTCCAGATTCTGTGGCTGCCACTGAAATTCGCACCGCGCCGTTTCTTCGCGGGTTTTTAATGCTACCTTGCATGGCTTCCGCTCTGACGGATCGAGCAATAACTGTCGATCCGGAGTGGTCAGGCGCAGCAAAATAGCGTCCAATATACTGGCCGTTGGGCATTCTCTCCGGGAAAAACACCGGCGACTGATTTCAACAAAGGTGGGGGCTTTTTCCTCAACCTGTTGGAGCCGGTATGCAACCAGACTTTGGGTCTGGCGACTGGAAGGAGTATACCGAGTGTCGGGTACGCGTCCTTTCTTCCGGGCGATGTGCCCTGAGCCGTCGCCGAAACTACCATTAAACGCTAAGTGATTCAATTGCCGGATAAAAGTACCCAACAGCAGTCTGTTCGTTTGATTTCAGTCTCGGACGAGGAATCGGGCCAGCGCCTGGATAACTATTTGTTACGGCTGCTCAATGGCGTACCCAAGACTCGTGTCTACAAAGCGGTCCGCAAAGGGGAAGTTCGGGTTAATAAAGGTAGGGCGAAGCCCGATACCCGGTTGGAAGCAGGCGATGTTGTGCGAGTGCCGCCATTCCGCGAGGCGGAAAAGGGAGCGCCAAAGGCCGCAAACAACCTATGGGCCCACCGAATCCGCGATTCAATCGTGCTGGATGAGAAAAACTTGCTGGTAATCAATAAGCCGTCGGGTCTCGCGGTTCACGGTGGCAGCGGCGTCAATGCGGGTTTGATTGAAACGCTTAGGGTGATGTATCCCGAACAGCGCTACATGGAACTGGTACATCGACTAGATCGGGACACCTCGGGGCTCATTATGATTGCCCGACGGGCAAGTACCCTGCGAGCGCTCCATGCCATGCTACGGGAAGATCAGATCGATAAGCGCTATCAGGCCCTCGTGATAGGCCGGTGGCCGGCGCACATCAAACATATCGATGCGCCGCTGGAGAAGTTCTCCTTGGCGTCCGGGGAGCGCATGGTGCGGGTTTCCGCTGAAGGCAAGCGTGCACGTACGGATGTGCGCGTGCTCAAGCGGTGGAAGTCGGCAACCCTTATTGAGGCTAAGCCCGTGACGGGGCGTACCCACCAGATTCGAGTGCACGTCCGCCACGCGGGCCACCCAATACTTGGCGATAGTAAGTACGCGACCCCCGAGGCCGAGGCGCTAGCCCGGCAACTCGGACTTCGTCGTCTCTTTCTGCATGCCGCGTCACTCAACTTTGCCCTTACCGAGGAGCGGTATCGGCTTACCGCTGAACTCGACGGCGAGTTGTCCTCGGTTTGCGAGCGTTTGTCAGCTAGTGAGTCCGGCGATTAGGGTAGGGGATAGCCCTGTTGTCGCAGCGCCTCACAGAGCGCTATCAGCGGCAGACCCTCGAGGGCCGTGGGATCGGGGCCACGCATTTCCTGAAACAAGCTGATACCGAGGGACTCCCATTTAAAGCTCCCCGCACAGTCGAGAGGTTGATCTCGGTGGACATAAGCCTCAATTTCCTCCCGAGTGAGTGGGCGCAAAATAACACTGAACGGTACGCAGCGGACCCACTCCCAGCACATGTGAGGCCTAACCAGTGATAAGCCCGTATAAAAGCTGACTGATTTACCACTGCAAAGCGCTAGCTGCGCCACTGCGCGCTCATAACTCCCCGGTTTTCCGAGCAGGGTCCCATCACAATAGGCGACTTGGTCGCTGCCAATGAGGAGTTCATCGGCATCGCCAGTGGCTGCCGCTTTGGCTTTCTCGAGTGCGAGGCGGGTTGCGAGTTGCTCGGGTGGCTCATTCTCAAAGGGGGTCTCGTCCACCCCAGATGGACGCGTCACAAATGGGATGCCGAGGCGCGCAAGCAATCGCTGTCGGTAAAGCGAGCCAGAGGCCAGAACGAGCTGAGGGAATAGCGACAAGTCATTGTTGTTCATTGTTAGCAAAGCCTTTGAATTACCGCGATTTTTTTTTGACAGACGGTATGCCCGTCCGTATGATCCGCCGCCATGACGCTCGGGGCTCTGCCACACACGGTTGAAGTGCGTACGCTCGCTGCCCGGTCCAGGACCGTCGAGGGTGTCGTCGACTGTGCCCGAATGCCACGTTTGAGCGCTGCCATTGTAGCTGCTGATGGGCCTGCGCGGGTGAATGCGCGGTTCAGTCGAGATGAAGAGGGGCGTTTTGTAATAAGCCTCGATGTGGAAATACCAGTGCAGGTGGCGTGTCAGAGATGTCTACAGCCGTTGCCGTTGACGCTCACATCGAGCAGCCAATTGGCTGCGCTCTGGAACGATGAACAGGCTGCTCATTTGCCTGTTCGGTACGATCCTCTGGTAACAGGGG
>CBFHHJ010000064.1:0-8371 GCA_965655505.1 Luminiphilus sp. | reverse complement strand
TGGTGGAAACTGGCTGGGTAATCGTTGTGAACCGACAGTGCTGGTCAACGTCACGGAAGAAATGGAATGCTTTGCTGAGGAGACATTCGGCCCGCTTGTCAGCATCTATCAAGTCGAGAACATCGATGAGGCGTTAGAAGCGGCAAACAATTCCCGCTATGGCCTCAGCGCGGCCATTTATACGAATGACCTCAATACGGCTCTGCGCTACGCGAAAGAAATTAAGTCAGGGATGGTTCACATCAATGGTCCTTCTATCACGGACGAGGCGCACGTGCCCTTCGGTGGTGTCGGTGACAGTGGCTTTGGCCGAGAAGGGACTGAAGCGGATATCGATGCGCTCACTGAGTTGAAATGGGTGACAGTGCAGATGGGCTCTTGAAGGGTAGAAACTGATGGACGTATGGCGTCGGACTGGGGGGGAGATCCCCGAAATTGAGTTCAAGCTGCTCAATGGTGAAACTTGGAGAAGTCGAGACGAGGTGGCCGGTCGATTCACCTTGCTGAATATTTATCGAGGTAAGTGGTGTCATCAGTGTGTTCGACATCTCACGGAACTCGATGCGCTTGTGCACGCCTTCGGTGAGCGGCAGGTGTCGGTGGTGGCGGTAAGCGCCGACACCCGTGAGCGCGCGGAGGAATTTTCTGAGAGGTTGGATATCCGTCATCTTCGAGTCGGCTATGAAATGCCTTTGGATAAAGCTCGAGAACTGGGCGTGTTCATTTCGTCGCAGGCGAAGGAAGAGGAGATGCCGCTGTTCTGCGAGCCCGCGCATTTTCTGATTGGCGCTAATCACCGAATTTTTGCGGCATGGATTTCGTCTTGTGCATTTGCGCGCACAAGCCCCCAGGGAATTCTTGATTACGTGGACTTCATCGGGGACAAGGTAAATAAGATACCCAGAGGTTCGGCCTAAGGCTTTCGGCCCTTGGCCTTGTAAGCAGAGTGTTTGCAAGTTTGCGTGGCGTCGGTTTAGGCATCGTGCTTAATCACCTCACAGTTGAGCGTAGGCAGCTCTTGGGCTTTGGCGGCATCGCAGTAGAAGACGGCGTCTATTCGGTGGTTTTCACACAGCGCGGCAAGTTCTGATGGGTATCGCAGTTCGGCCCTGCCGATTTTCGTACGGTGATTCCACGGTTCGTCGTCGATGAAGAACAGCACGTCATATTCTCGCTCGCGTTCAAGGCGGCGAAAAAGATTATATTCGACGCTTCCTGCGCCCAAAATGATGGCGCGCTTGCGTTGGAACCGCAGCCGTCGAAGCACGCCAAAGATGTTGGCAAAACCGGTCATTTAACTCCGTCTAGCAGGTGGGGGTATGGGCAAATTTGCCCTTCAAGAGAGGGGCCAGTATAGGCCCCTTGAAAAAGCCCAGCGTTCACGATTCGAGAATAGTGAGAGCTCGCTGGAGATTATTATCATTAATCCTTCAAACAATTAAAGTCGCTAGCAAGATGCCCAAAGCACCGGCTGGTGAGTGGCATGGAAAGACCATAATTCTAATCAAACAATAGGCAGAGGCGACACAATGAGCCCGATTCACGCAAAGAGATCTGTACTGGCATGCGCAATTCTCGCAGCCACTTTCACACAGCAGTCTGCATACGCTGCCCTGGAGGAAGTTATTATTACCGCGCAGAAGCGATCTGAATCGCTTCAGGATGTGCCGGTAGCGGTCAGTGCTTTTACAGGTGAGACCATGAAAACCTTGGGAATCACCAATGCCAGCGAGTTGGTCGCCATCACTCCTGGTCTTTCGGTGCAGAATCAGGCTGGCTCTAATCGCAATTACTTTTTGCGCGGTGTCGGCACAGCAGACGTTCACCTGACAGCGGCTTCTGCCGTTGGTCAGTATTTCGATGGCATAACCCTCACCAGTGGTTTCTATGCGCGCGCCGCTCTCTACGACATGGAGCGGGTCGAGGTGTTAAAAGGGCCTCAAAACACACTGTTTGGTCTCAATACGACAGGCGGTGCGGTTAACTACATCAGTAACAAGCCAGAGCTCGGTGCTGGTACTCATGGCTCAGCAAGAGTGCGTGTCGGTAACTATAACCACATGGAAATTGATGGGGCGGTCGGTTTTGACATCACCGATTCCCTCGCGGGTCGTGTCGCCTTTCAAAGCATCAACGATGACGGTGCGTTCACGTCTATGAGTGATGGCAGAAATTATGGTGATGATGATCTGAAGAACATCCGAGCCACGTTCCTCTGGGCGCCTTCCGATGTCTCGACAGTGACCTTCAATGTCCATGGGATGAAATCTGAAAACAACAGTACGGCAATTCGCGCGGTCGGTACTCGGTCAGCTGACGGCTCCGGTGGTCTTTGCTCGGAGGCACCTCTGGGTGTGGTCGATTTTGGACAAAGCACAAGTTGTCTGAGTCGTGATGGCGGCGGTACCGGTGAGCCAGCCGGAAATCCGTCAACCAATGACTGGACTAAAAACACTCAGGATATTGGTTTTGAAGACTTGGAAACCATGGGCGGCTACCTGAAGTTTGACTACGAATTGCCCTGGGCTACTTTCAACTCCATCACGTCCTATGACAATCTGCAGTTCCGCAACGCCAACGATAATGATGGTGGACCCACGCTGGGTCTTCAGTCTTATCAGGAAGACGATCGTGACACCTTCCAACAGGAGTTTCGTCTGGTCTCTAGTGCAGAGGAGGAATTTCGTTGGATAGCGGGTGTTTACTATCTCGATGACGATGCTGAGTCCTACACGGGCTTACGGGGCGCGCGGGGTGCTTTCCGCAACGGGGTGGAGATTCCCAATATCCAGCTTGACCACACCAAGACCAATCTGGGTGTTTATTTCCAAGGGGAATACGATCTCTCAGAAACACTGACGCTGACGGCAGGAATTCGGTGGTCTGATGAAGAGATTGAAGGAGATTATCTGCCATCGTCACCAAATGTGGCGGGAGCCCCGACTTCGAATCTGTACTTTAAAGATGAAGTTGACGCGCTGGTGCGTGCTCAGAATCCGGGTGGGCCCGACTATGACGACAATGGTTATGAGATAGCGCGACAGGTCACCCAGAATCTTAATAACGACGATATCGGTTACACCGTAAAGCTGGATTGGGCTGTGTCTGACAATTCAATGCTGTACGTCAGTAACTCTCTGGGCTTTAAAGGGTCGGCACTCGATATTCGACCCGTTTACGCGCTGGTTCCGATTCCCAACGTTGAGTCCGGACTCGAGGAAACTCGCTTGGAACCAGAGTCATTAGAAGTGTGGGAGATCGGCTATAAAGGTAGCGCCTGGGACCGTCGCGTAGAGTTTGACGCTGCGGCGTTCCACTACACCTACGAGAACCTTCAGCAGTTCGTCACCGGCCGTGGTATCCCGATTTTGGATAATGCGCCGGAGTCCGAGATCACCGGTTTCGACGCCAATATTCGATACGGCGGTGACAATGGCTTGTACTTGCAGGCCGGTATATCTTTGTTGGATACCGAAGTTACCGACGCGGAAGATAGCGAATTTGTAGAAGGCGCTGAGCTTGCCAACTCTCCAGACCTGTCGTTCAACCTACTCGCCCAGCAGGAGTTCACACTCGATAATGGGAGCTACTTGACCCTTACTGCGAACGTCTCTCATACCGGAGATCAAGTGAAAGTGACTCAGACAAGCGGTCTAACCGAAGTGACAGATCAGCTGACGCAGGAAGCGTTTACGCTTCTGAGCGCCAACGTGGCCTATCGGTTTGGAAGCGAGCAGCAGTACAACGTGTCACTTTATGGCAACAACCTCACGGGTGAGGAATTCTGCGGCGCGATACTGATCAATGACGGTAATAACATTCTGAACAACGCTACCAACCCGAGGGGAGATATCCATATGAATGTCCTGTGCCGCGTTACCAACGCGTCAACTCGGACCTATGGTGTTTCCTTCGGTCTAGACTTCTAATGGTCCTGCCGGGGCTAAGCGCTTAAACAGCGCCCAGCCCCGGGCATTTTTTGTTTTACGAGTTGTGGCTTGGAAATCCTTAATGATGAACGTGTTGATGTTGATTCAGCGGCTTTGCGTACTGGTTTTCCTTCTGAGCTGCGGTGCAGTGGTAGCCGAAACCGGGGTCTCAGACATACTGAAACAGCGCAACGCTGAGTTTGAAAAAGAGATCATTCAAGTTTCCGACAGCGTCTATGTGGCGGTGGGCTACGCGGTATCGCCAGTTAGCATGATTGTTGGCGAGCAGGGCGTGGTCATCATCGATACTGGTATCGATACCGTCAGCGGCGCTGAAATTCGCGAAGATTTTCGTGAGATCAGTGACAAGCCGATCTCTGCAATCATAATCACTCACGGACATCCAGATCACCTTGGTGGTCTTGCTGCGTTCGTCGACTCTGACAACGTGCCGGTATGGGTGCGCGAGGGATTTCAGGATGAGCCCAATACCTTGCGGGAGGCGGGTATCAACCAACAGCGCAAGCGCGGTGCGATGCAGGCCGGTTTTATGCTCGAGCCAGAACAGCGCATCAATAACGGCATTGCTAAACCCTACTGGCCAAACCGAGGCGGTGCGGTTTTCGAGTCGGCACATGGCGCAAAGCCGACGCATTTTGCGACCGGTGATCGCACGCGTCTTTCACTTGCTGGGGTGGACCTTGAGCTTGTCGCTGCCGATGGCGAGACGAAGGATGGGTTGTATGTGTGGTATCCCGCTGAGCAGGTCGTGTTTTCTGGTGACAACTTTTATAAGTCTTGGCCCAACCTGTATCCGATCAGAGGGTCGGGTTATCGCGACGTGCGTAGTTGGGCAGAGACAATCGACGCCATGCTCAATGAGCAACCCACGGTACTAGTCGGGGGACACACGCGACCGATTGTTGGTGTTAACGAAGTTGGTGAGACGCTGGCGAATTATCGAGACGCGATACAATTCGTCTTTGACAAAACCGTTGAGGGAATTAACAAGGGATTAACGCCTAATCAATTGGTTGCCTACGTCAAACTTCCAGAAAAGTATCTTGAGTTGGATTACCTTCGACCGTACTACGGGAACCCGGAATGGGCCGTTCGGTCGATTTTTAACGGCTATTTGGGATGGTTTGATGGCAACGCAACCAATCTGTTTCCGTTAAGTGACCCCGAAGAGGCGAAGCGAGTTGCGGCATTGGCTGGCGGCTTGACTGAGTTACACGTTCAATCGGATAAGGCTTTGGAAGCGGGAGATTATCAGTGGGTGCTTAAGCTCTCTGATTATATTCTTGCACTGGAGCCTGACTCTTCTGCCGCTAAACTACGAAAAGCTGATGCGATGACGGCACTGGGGAATCAGGTATTCACCACCACGGCTAGAAACTACTATTTCAGTAGCGCAAAATTGCTGCGAGAGAGTGCAGCGAAGTAATCATTTGCTCACGCCTGAAAGACTGTGACGAGCTAGTTCAGCTGTGATCCAGTGCCCTTGAGAGAATCGCATCGGTAGCCGCATAGGTCGAGACCGCAAAGGGTACGCAATAGGTTAGAGGTATCTTCCAATAGAGTTCGGGTGAAAAATCTCCGGCCAGTATTAGATTGCCCTGATTAATGGCGATCAGAATCGTCCCGACTATCATTGAAACTTTGACGCTCCTGGAGAGCACAGGTTTACTTGTTGCTATAGCCAACCAGCGTTTCACTGTCGATTCCCCTCGCGTCACCACTGACACCAGAAGGCAACGAACTCAAGTCGAGTATCCAATCAAAATTCCTATGGCAGGCTTTAAGCGGCGGGTACCCTGTGGCCTCTAATGGATCCCCAGGCGTTTGTTGTGCTGGGCTTTCATCGTATCGGCAACGACGCGATACATTGTGACCCATGCCTGGCGGGTTTCTGGTGTGAAATCGTCACCCAGACCCTCAGCCAATGTGGCTAACAGCGCATTACCCACCATAGTGTAATCCTGAGGTCGGACACCGTAATCAACGTGGCGATCGGCAAGCTTTTGCAGTACTGGCACGACTGCGCCCAAATCATTTAGGCCCGATGTCGCGACCTTTAAGGTCGTCATCAGCATCTGACCTTGCTTTTTCATATCCCCTTTGAAGAGGGGTTTCAGGTAGGGGTCATACGCGAATAACGTGGTGTAGAAGATGTCAGCGGCGACATCTGCAATCGGTTCGACCTTAGCGAAGCTGCTTTGAATTAGATCGACTTGGTGGGCAGATAGCGGCATGCGAGACGTCCCTTTTTATTGTCACCAAGCTCAGGAGTTTACGCCGAAGCGGGCAAAATAAAAGGCATGGCGGCAGATTGCTTGGCGCGAGTCTTTGCCTGTAAAACCTTACTCGAAGCGAAGCGCTTCAATGGGGTTAAGCCGGCTCGCTTTGATGGCAGGCAGCATGCCAAATACAACGCCGATCACGGTGCAGAACGTCAAGCCAATCACTGCCCACTCCACGGGTACTGTTGTTTCAAAGGTGTCCGAAATACCCAACTTCACCAGCATGTTCCCCAGTGCGAAGCCCAACATGACACCGAGTACGCCTCCGAGGTTACAGAGCACCACAGCCTCGAGCAAAAACTGCCGCAGGATGTCCTTGGGTTTAGCACCCAGTGATTTACGGATGCCGATTTCCTTGGTGCGCTCGGTCACAGACACCAGCATGATGTTCATGATGCCGATACCTGCAACAACCAGCGCAATAATACCCACCACGAAAGCGCCGATCTTGACCCCGAGGGTCATCTGATTGAACTGGCGAATGGTGCTATCGCTGTTGAACAACTCAAAATTGTCTTTGTCGCTGGGCGATAGCCCTCGAGCTCGCCGCAACACTTGGCGGGTTTCAGCGATGGCATCCGCGACCACATCGACACTGCGTGCATGGATCGTGATGTTTACCGATCGCTGCCAGCCGTCGCCATTGACGAGGCCATAAGTATTTTTGAAGGTGGTTATCGGCATGAGGATGTAGCTGTCGTAGCGTCCGCCGAAGGCTGAGCTTTTCGTATCAAACACACCTATAACCTGATATTTCCGATCGTCGACCCGAATATCACGGCCTACGGGATCCAAAAACGGAAACAACTCTTCTGCAATCGCGTGCCCAATCACAACGACTTTACGTGCCGCGCGCATATCGACCTGAGATAGATTGCGGCCATAAAGCACTGGATGTGAGTTGTTGGGTGCGTATTCGGGTGAGCCGCCTACGATGGCTGTATTTTCCATACTGTTATCCCGGAAGCTCACGGGCACATTCATATTCCACAGCTCGGGGCCGACGATATCCACATTGCTGACCCGATCGCGGATTAATTCTGCTTCTTCGATTGTCACGGGGGGCCAACGCATTGCCTCGCGCCGCTCTTCGTCCGACGTAAAGCCTGAGGGCCATTTTTGAACCTGAAAGGTTTGTGCTCCCAGCACGGTCATTTCTTGTTCCATGGTGCCCTGAACCACGCTGATGCCGGTCATCACCGCAATGATTGAGGCCACGCCAAGAATCACACCCACGAGTGTGAGCGACGAGCGCAGCTTATTGGCGCGAATGGCTTGGATAGCCATCGAAAAAATATCCCGTTGCATCATGTTGAAGTGCCTCGCTTATTCATAGCGCAGGGCTTCGATGGGATCGAGCCGCGCACCTTTCCAGGCGGGTACAAACCCCGATACCACGCCGACCAATACCGAGATAATGAGCGCACCAACTAAGATGCCGGGGGAGATACTCGCGGGCATTAGCCCGGAGGCATTGATACCAACCGTGACGAGCGTTGCCAGAGCAACACCGACTAACCCGCCCATCAGGCAAATAATGGCCGCCTCGAGTAGAAACTGCAGCAAAATGCTGCCTCGCCGGGCACCAATGGCTTTTCGGATCCCGATCTCACGGGTGCGCTCGGTCACCGAGACAAACATGATGTTCATGACGCCAATACCACCCACGAAAAGGGAAATGCTGGTAACCAGCAGGCCGATGCCCAGCACAGCGCCCACAACGTTATTGAATGCGCCCATCAGTGAGTCGAGTTTATTAATCGAAAAGTCGTCGTCTTCCCCGGGGCGTAAACCACGAATCTTGCGCATTGCTCCGATAACCTCGTACTCGAGGTCGCTCATGACTTCGAGTGAGGGAGATTTGACGGCAATATCGACATCCGAGTCTCGTCTGCCGCCGAAATGTTTGGTGAATGCACTGATGGGAATAAAAACCTGACGATCGAGGTCGGGGCCGCCAAAGGTGTTGCCCCCTTGTTTCTCCAATACGCCAACGACGCGATACTTATTGCGACCGATGTTGATTTCTTTGTTGATCGGGTCGGTGCCTTTAAACATACCCTCGGCAATACTGCTGCCAATGACCACGGAATTGCGCGCGTAATCCACTTCGAACCGGGTGATGAAGCGACCGGACTC
>CBFHHJ010000063.1:0-8499 GCA_965655505.1 Luminiphilus sp. | reverse complement strand
CGGGTCGGACCATCGGCTCATCGCCTTGGACATTGATGGCGTAGTCGAGCCCGCGTGCCTGCACGGCTTCGTGAACACGGTCGGTGCCGGTCAGGCACTGTGGTGATGTCATCACCACATTGGCACCGAAGTCCGCACAATGGTCCTCAATCCGTTTGTCATCAGTGGCGATCAAAATATGCTGCGTATCAAAGGCCTTGCGGCATTGTAGCCAGACGCGCTTGATGAGTGATTCGCCAGCGATGTCAGCAAGCGGCTTGCCTGGAAATCGGCTCGACTGGTATCGCGCTGGGATTACAACTGCGAAATTGTCTTCAGGGGGCATACAGCGAGCCCTGTCGGAACGGGTAGTTAGTGGGCGTGATGGCGGTAATCAGTTCCTCGACATTAATGCGCTCGCGCATGAGTTCGATGCAGTCGAGCATTTCCTGCTGTCGAGGGTCCCCGGGCCCATAGCCATCGAAGCCTGCGAGATAGACGTGGCGTGCATTGCCCACTGCCGCCAGAACGAGCGCATAAATAGCCGATAAGGCATAGGGTAGGGTGCAGCCTGATTCGTGCATGGCAAAACTATTCTGTTCAACGGCAAGGCCGTAGTCACGGGTGTCTACGCCAGCCAGTTGTAGGGTGCAGTCTTCTGGCAGGCTGCTGACCGGTGCGTATACGGTACGCCCCATGCTTTGCATATGCGGTGCTTCAAAGCGCACGCGATTTTGATCAACGGTTACCACGCCATTCACCGCGTCGTCATCAATGTGATGCAGCGTGTTGATGGTCAGTAAGAGCGCATTGCGGTCGCGGGCAAAACCGATGATGTCCTGTGCGTACTGATGAGATGTGGGTCCCGCAGCCACCAGCACCAGCGTACGATCGTCGCACCAACCTTTGGCTGACCACGCTCCCCGATTGTCATTGCTGGCCATAAAGTGATGGACCAGCGCACTGCTGTACATTTCAGGATTGAAGCTGTTCGCCGATTGTGCGGCCAAAAAGCGGACGATCGCCATTTTTTCACTCGCCGCGTAGCGATCATCGGCCAACAGTTCTTGCGCATAGGTAGGGTGAATGCCGTGCTTTGCTGAGTAGTAGTACAGCAGGCTTGGCCCCCAGCGGTGCTTAGCACGCAGCACCGCAAAATCATCCATCGCCAACTCATAGATCGGGTCGGGGTTGTAGCCGCTGTCATCACCCAATTCAGTTAACAACAGTTCAATCTCTGCGTTCCCAGCCCCTCTGCCCATGCCTTGAATGGTGGCGTCAATCCAAGTGACATCCCCCGCAATGGCGCTGAGCGAATTGGCGACTGCGAGTCCTCGGTTGTTGTGAGTGTGTATTCCCAGCGGGCCATCCCAGTGTTGGCGAAGTGCAGCGATAATGCGCGCGACTTCGACGCTATCCATATTGCCCAAAGAGTCGGCGAAGTAGAGCACATCGGGTCGATGTCCCGGGGCGAGCATTGCCGCGATTTGTTCGGCAATGGCCTCAGTCGGCTTGCCGCTGGCCTGCATTAAATTGACGCCAACGGTGTAACCCAGATCCATCAGTGCGCCAACGATATCGCCACATTGGCCGATCTCGGTAAAGTGGGCAGCAACGCGAACGAGGCTGACCGGTGACTGGTCGCTGGGTTTAAAGAGCGCGTGAACCGCGTTGACGGCTGGCATGCTTGCAGTCAGCAGGGTCTTCGCGTCGACCATAACGCCGATCCCCAGCCCTGCAGGCAGTTCAAGGCGTTCAAGGTAGCTATCGGTGGTGTAGGCAAATGGGCCTACAAAACCCTCTTTGGCAAAGTTACGTAAACCGAGTTCTACAAACTCAATCCCCGCCGTTTCGCAGGCGCTCAGATAACGGCTGACGAGTTCGGGTGCGAAGTCCCACTGAGTGTAGTAACCACCATCCCTGAGAGTGCAGTCGAGCAGTGTCAGATTGTTCATGAATTTGCCCGTGTTTAGCTAAACAGCTCGCCAGTCTCGGTTTCGCCCATACGAATAAGCCGTGAAGATGCTACCGCTGCCTGACGATTAACGACCGCGCGCTGATAGTCGGGGTCGGTCACCATTTCGAGAAAGGCGTGGGCGGTTGGATAGCGCGCTATAAACACGGCGTCCCAGTGTTCGTCGTTGGGGCCGATGACCGTCGCTTCAAATTCTCCCCGCCAGATAATCGCGCCTCCTACTCGGGTAAAAATAGGCCCACTTTCGGCCCCATAGAGCGCGTAAGCCTCGGCTCCACTCATGACGTCGTTAGCCTTAGGATGGCCCGCGGGATAGGTGGCGTGCTCTTTAAAGCGCAGCATGTTCAGCATCAGAATGGGTTTGTCACGATCCAACGACTTAAAGCGTGCGAAATTCTCGGGACTTGGGTCGACAAACTGTTCCTGATCGGCCATTGGATGCTCCAATTCTGCTGGGTTTTTAGGCTGGCGATGAGCCGAAGGCTATCATAAAGCTTAGAGCTAATTCAGTTGTTGTGACCGCCACGCCCACGGTTATAAAAGCAAACCTTCGACTTTGTAGGTTGCGAGCGCTGCTGGGCTTTTAGTTGGGCTTTCAGTCAGGCTTTTAGTCAGGTTTATAGTGGGTTTTACTGGCTAGAAATCATACTCAAGACGCTCGATATCCGACCGAAACCAGTCAGCGACCAGTTGTTTAGTGCTCTCGTCATAGTACTCACGGTAGCCGGCACGATCGCGTGCCATACGCTTCTCGGGTAGGACAACTCGAGGAATGCCGATTCGATCACAGCAGACATCAAAGTCTTGCTGGAGTTGCTCGTAGCGCCCAATAAAATCAACGATCGTGTTGCCGCGTAAATCGCTGAGGTAATCGGTCTGCCGGGTAATCGACGTGTCGATGTGGTACTGCCATGGGCGCTCTGGGTCGAGTTTACGGCGAAGAAACTGTTCGAACGTTTCATCAGGCAGTAGTAATTGTGGCCGTTCACGACGGATATGGTGATAGGAACTGACCTGTAGATCCCACGGATTGCGCACGAAAGCGAATTTAAACAGGTCGTCATAAAATTCCCGCGGCAGCATTTCCTGGGCAGTGATAGCTTTGCAGTGGCGGGGTAGTTTAATGGCGACTTCGTGGTTCACCAGACCGCTCATCTTGCTCGCAAGCCACTGGGGGAAGTAGTACGGGTCGCGCCACCGGTACGCTTGCAAAGCACCCCGCACGCTGGTGCCGCCAGTTTTCGCTATGTGGACAAACAGAAAGCGATAGCGATGGGACAGCAGCATGGGTAAAGGCTCATCAGATTTACAACAGGTTTTTGGGCACGCCCAATCACAGTAGGTCTAATGGTACCCCATGGCTAATTATTGGGTCACATACATCTTGCTGACGTGTTGTGGTTCTGAGGTTTGATGTCAAGAGACGCCATCGACGACCACCTCATGGTAACCTGCGTGTCTCCTTTCAACACCTAGCGTTCATGTCTCGAATCAGCCTATTTCTCTCAGATTGGTCACGCCGGCTTGGCCGCGCCAATCATGGTGACATCGCCTGGCCTTTTGTGATGTTGCTGATCCTGCATGGGGTAGGTGCCAGTCTGCAGCAACTGATGTGGTTGTTAGGCATTTTCGGTCTTTATCGATTGTTTAAGCAGCCAACCGAGTGGCTTTTAACGCCTGGCAATCGTCGCTTTTGGCTGCTGTTGACCTGCCTGATACTGCCTGCGGCCCTATCCCTCATCGATTCGAATGTATTGGGACGGAGTTTCTCCACCGTGCTGCGCTTGGTGTTTTATGGCATGGCGGGATACGTGCTCATGGGTATCGCCCCCCGGGGTGATCAATGGAGCAAAAGTGTACTGGCCGTCCTGGCCGTGATCGGTTTCTGGATTGCCGACGGCTTGCTTCAAGAAGTGGTGGGTTTTAATAGCGTTGGGATTTCGCCCATGCCCGATCCGCGCTTTGGTCACCGAATCAGCGGTCTGCTTGGACGCGATTACGGCGCAACTCTCGCCATTCTGTCACCGCTGGTTTTTGAAGCCGTGCGCTTACACTACCGACGCTGGCCGGTCTTGGCCCTCGCTGTTCCGCTGCTGGCATTTGCTATCACAATCAGCGGTAGTCGAAACGCCATGGTTCTCTTGCTGGTCAGCGCGGTCTTTTACCTATCTTGGGCTTCCCCGTTTCGTGCGTCCAAACGTCCCGTCCTTGTCGGTGGAGCGCTGCTACTGGCGTTGATCTTAGGTATGGGTGTGCCCGTCATATTGCTGCCACACTTAATGGACCGAATGCTCGCAGCGTGGGCTGCCACCGCCAACGACTGGGAGGCATTCTCCACTGCACTGTCTTTCCGTCCATCCCTTTGGGTGGCGGCTTGGCAGGTGTTTCTCGACAACCCAGTAAATGGGGTGGGCGTGCGTGGTTCAGGTCTGGCGATGATGCCGCTGTTAGAGCAGTCGCCGCTCTACAGTGAGTTCGTTGGTGCCATTCAAGACAACTGGTTTCCCCATTGGGTGTTACTGGAAGTGCTGGCCGATATGGGGGTTCTCGGACTGCTGGGTTACTGTGCATTCGTATACGGGCTCATTCGCTCGGTTCGAGGCTGCTCTTCCCAGACCCGTGTTTTTGCGCTCATCACCTTGCTCGCGTTCTTTCCATTCTCGACCACCCTTGCGCTGTTTTCGTTTCAGGCTACCTTGCTCGGGATTCCCGCCTTGGCTTTTGCCATGGCGGCTCGGAGCGGCGGGCGGCGTATTGAACTTGCCCGTTGGTCTAGTGCAGAAAGTCTCGCTGAGGCCCGTGAACCCCAGGCGCGCGAACCTCAGACTAGAGGAAAACCCCGTGTGCTGATTGTGCGCTTGAGTGCAATTGGTGATGTGGTGTTTGCGTCCCCCCTAATTCGAAGTGTTCATCGCCGATTTCCGAATGCCGAGGTCAGCTGGTTGGCGGAGCCCGTCGGCGCACCGCTCTTGAAACATAATGAAGCCCTCCATGAAGTGATTGTTTGGGACAAAAATCAGTGGCTGGGCATGTGGCGAGAGGGACGTTATTTCGCATTGCTAAAAACGGTTTTGTCCTTCCGCAGGGACCTGCGGGCGCGCCAGTTTGATGCGGTGTTCGACG
Organism: Luminiphilus sp.; assembly: GCA_965655505.1. Lineage (GTDB taxonomy): Bacteria > Pseudomonadota > Gammaproteobacteria > Pseudomonadales > Halieaceae > Luminiphilus. The sequence goes on along the minus strand of CBFHHJ010000063.1, from coordinate 3,422 downwards.
TACAGGGCTTGTTGAAAAGCGCTGTGCTAACCGGCTTTACCGGCGCGTTCTCCCGCATTGGCTTTACCAGCAAAGAGCCCACGGCGCTGTTTCACACGCATCAGTTTTCCAAACGTTCTGACGCACGCTTGATCAGTAGTGAATATCGCGGTTTTGCGGAGGATGTTGGGTTATCCAGCCACAACTTTGATATGGAAGTTGCACTGTCGGCTGAAGATCGCGAACTAGCGCGAGACGAGTTGGCGCTTGGACGATTCGCGATTATCTGTCCCTTTACCACCCGGCCTCAGAAACACTGGCGGGATGACCACTGGTTCGAGTTGGCAGAACTTGTTGATCGCTCCCTCGGATTGCGTGTGCTAATGCTCGGTGGCCCCGCCGATGTCGAGCACGGGCAGCGCCTTGCCGAGGGCAGTGTGATTCAGAGTCGAGTGGGCACTCAATCGTTGACCGCCAGCGCAGCGCTCATATCCCGCGCGTCGTTACTGGTGGGGGTCGATACAGGATTGACGCACATGGGTATCGCATTTGATGTGCCTACCGTGGCGCTGTTTGGTTCGACCTGTCCCTACAGTGAAACCACGCGAGAAAATGCGCGGGTGATTTACCATGACTTGCCCTGTGCTCCCTGTCGACGCAACCCAAGCTGTAATGGAAAGTTCCAGTGTCTTACCGAGATCACACCGGAAGAGGTCATGTCGGTTGCCAGAAAGCTGCCCGGGGTTCGATGACGCCGCTGATCCATACAGGCTTGCCGCCTGTGCTAGCATTCCCGGCGAAAATAGATAGGAATCATCATGCGCATCTGCCCTGATTTTGAGTCCGTCGCCGTTCTCGTCGTCGGCGACGTGATGCTCGACCGTTTTTGGACGGGCGGCACTGATCGAGTGAGCCCCGAGGCGCCGGTCCCGGTTGTTAAAGTCAACGACAGTGAATGCCGTGCCGGCGGTGCGGGTAATGTGGCAGTCAACATCGCCGCCCTCGGTGGTCAGGCGACACTGACGGGACTTTGTGGTGAAGATGAAGCCGCAACGCTACTGCGGCGTGCGATAGAGCAAGCCGGCGTCACATGGGCGGTTTGCCCGGCAGCGGCTGAGACCATCGTCAAACTCCGCGTCATGAGTCGTAATCAGCAACTATTGCGCATGGATTTTGAACAGTCTCTGGCAGCGTATGCCGATGATTTGTTTACGGGTTTCGTGAACGCCCAGTTGGGCGGTGTCGGCACTGTGGTGTTCAGCGATTACGCCAAAGGCACCCTCAATCGAGTCGAGGAGTTGATCGCTGCCTGTCGAGACGCGGGCAAAAATATTTTAGTCGACCCCAAAGGCAACGATTTGTCCCGCTATCGCGGTGCAACGCTTTTGACACCGAATCTCGCGGAGTTTGAAGCCGTTGTTGGTCACTGTGCTAGCGAGAGCGAACTGATCGAGAGAGGCAATGCGCTACGCGATGAGCTCGAACTGAAGGCCTTACTGATTACTCGCAGCGAAAAGGGCATGACCCTGCTTGAGCGGGGGTGTGAGCCGTTAACGCTACCCGCACGGGCGCGGGAGGTCTTCGACGTTACTGGTGCTGGTGACACGGTGATATCAGTGCTTGCAGCTGCCTTAGAGGCGGGGGAGTCACTCTCGGCAGCGACAGCGCTGGCCAACACTGCGGCAGGATTGGTGGTGGCAAAATTGGGCACGGCATCTGTGACCCGCGATGAACTCAATGCTGCCCTGCGGGATGATACCAATGCAATGCTGCCTCATGTCGGTGAAATCTTGGATACGGATCAATTGCTATCCCGTGTTGGTCAAGCGCGTGCGGCGGGCGAGCGTATTGTCATGACCAACGGTTGTTTCGATATTCTGCACCGTGGACACATTGAGTATTTGGCCCGTGCGCGCGCGTTAGGTGATCGTCTGATTGTCGCGGTAAACACCGATGCCTCGGTGAAGCGGCTAAAAGGAGAGTCGCGACCGATCAATGGTTTATCGAGTCGGATGACGGTGTTATCCGCTTTGCGCAGCGTCGATTGGGTAGTGCATTTTGATACCGATACCCCCGCTGAACTGATCGCCCAGGTACTGCCGGATGTGCTTGTCAAAGGCGGCGACTACGTTCCCGAACAGATCGCAGGGTATGACTCGGTCATCGCCGCTGGCGGCAAGGTGTGTGTTTTAGATTTTGTTGAGGGTTACTCGACCTCGGCCATTATCGCCGCAGCGAACAATACCCAGTGACTGGCGTGTGATTGTCCCATAAGAGTCGCTTGAGAGTCGTGTAACCAACGTTCAGCTATTCGTCACTGACTTATCAACGACCGAACACACTCGATGTGCCTCGATTAAACACGGCGCGTCTTCTTACCCGTAAGCTTGGACCAAGCCTTGGCGAGAGGGCCCAGCGGCTTTTTAACAATCGGGCCGCCGCCATCTGGTCTCAGCGTTCGTCGTCTTCCTTGTTCACTGGTTTCCAGGTCGAAGAATTGCCGAATCTCGTTGCTCTGAGCGATAGCATCGGCGTAACCCAGTTCGATGAGTCGCTGACAATAACCCTGCTCAAACAGAATGTAGCTCAAGGCTCCCCCTGACCCGGTTTCTTTGATTGATCCGGTGCGCTTCAGAAACCATCGCATTGAGCGCGGCAACTCGTGGATATAGTCGCGGGCGATCGCTGCGAGTGACGTCGAAGGGGAGATGGTCATGGTATCGATGACCCGCATTCCGCCGAGCCCGGTGGCCTCCAGCTTTCGTGCAGATAGCGGCTCAATTAAGGCGTTGATTCGTTGCAGGGTCTCGAGATCAGTGTCTACCGAGTCTAGAAAAACCGCGTTGAGCATCTGCCCCAACACCTGTGGGATTGTGGGCGGCACGATTTCATCTTCATCCCCGTGCAACTGACGGGTATTTTCGCTAACGCCAATAATGAAAAGACGGTCGGCGCCCAGATGAATGGCGGGGCTTAACGGGCGCGCCTGTCGCAGCGCACCATCGCCAAAAAAGTGATCATCAATGCGTGTGGCGGGGAACAGGGTTGGCAGTGCAGATGATGCCAGTAGATGTTCAACCCCCAGCGTGCAGGGCACACTCCATCGACGTGCGCGTCGCCAAGGCTCAATGTGCGCCTGGCCTTGATAGAAGGTTGTTGAACGGCCGTTTGAGTAGTTCATTGCGGTGACACCGATGGCCTCCAGTTCGCCGCCGGCAATGGCACGCTCGATATGTGTGAACTGAATGATGTCTTCGAGTAACTCTTGAAGCGGTTGGTTATCTAATAGGGCTAATGACCTATCGCGCGCATGAGAGGAGCGAACCATGCCCCAAAATATATCGAACGCATTCCGAACAACCGCCAGAGTATCGGTCCGATAAATCGACTCGCTCTGAAGTGAACTCCACATCGTTGCTAGTGCGCGGGTTCGGTAGCGGAAA
>CBFHHJ010000062.1:6403-8760 GCA_965655505.1 Luminiphilus sp. | reverse complement strand
CGCAGGGCATCAAGGTGGTGAGCATGCGTAACCAGGCCAATCGCCTTGAGCAGATGTTTGTCAATCTGCTGGAGGAGTCCGCATGAGCATTTACGAGCAATACATCGCGTTCCTTACCATCTTGCGCAAAGAGGTCCGCCGGTACATGCGCATCTGGACGCAAACGCTGCTGCCGAGTGCGATTACCATGTCGTTGTATTACGTCATTTTTGGCAACCTCATCGGGTCCCGTATTGGGGAGATGGGCGGTCGAAGTTACATGGAGTTCGTGGTGCCGGGCTTGGTTATGATGGCGATTGTCACTAACTCTTACGCCAACGTTGTCGGCTCTTTTTTTGGTGCGAAATTTAATAACAGTATTGAAGAGCTGTTGGTCTCGCCGGTACCCAACTACGTGATTCTTTGGGGCTATGTGTTTGGGGGTGTCACGCGAGGGTTGCTGGTTGCGATTATCGTTACCCTTGTGTCCCTGTTCTTTACCAGTATGCACATCCACAATTTCTTTATTGTCATTGCCGTAGTGGTGTTGACCTCAGTGCTTTTTGCCTTGGGTGGGTTCATCAATGCGGTTTTCGCGAATACATTCGACGACGTTAATATCGTACCCACGTTTGTGTTAACGCCTCTGACCTATCTGGGTGGAGTTTTTTATTCACTCGAACTGCTGCCGCCGTTTTGGGCGAGCGTATCGCAAATTAACCCTCTGGTTTACGTCGTAAACGCGTTTCGCTACGGCATGTTGGGTGTGAGTGATGTCAACATCACAGTTGCATTCGTCATGATCGGTGGCTTTGTAATTGTTGCGTATGCCTACAGCATGCACCTGCTTAACTCCGGCAAGCGTCTGCGCAGCTAGGTCGATTATGTCTCGCGTGCTCGGAGAGATTGTTGCGGCGCCTAAGACGTATGCGCCGGATATTCTGGAGCCAATTCCGCGGGAGCCGGCACGGCAGGGCCTTCCCGCCGGGGTCGTTGACGTGATGCGTGGGGGAGATGTTTGGCATCTCTACGAACTCTCATGGCTCGATGCACAGTCCCAGCCACAGCAGTATGTTGGGGTGCTCACACTCCCAGCAGATTCAATCGCAACCGTAGAGTCGAAGTCCTTAAAACTGTACTTCAATTCATTGAACTTCCACCGGTTCGAAACGTCGGCGTCGGCTGTTGCCTGTATTGTCAGTGACCTAGAGCGCGTTACTGGAGGGCAGGTGAGCCTTTCCTTGTACGCCCCGGATCAGCTCGCCGATATCACCGCTGAACCCGAGGGCCGGCTAATAGACGCCCTTACCGTTGATGTCTTGGGCGTGGCCAATGAGAGCTCTGGCGACAACAACGAGCTGCGGGCGCCCAACCTGAAGGGTGATGGTGCTGGTCAGCCGACCCTGGTCAGTCATCGACTGCGCTCCCTGTGTCCTGTAACCGGACAGCCTGATTGGGGAACGTTGTGGGTTGATTGCCGGGGAGCGACAATTAACGAGGCTGCGCTGGGCACCTACATTGCAAGATTCCGCGAGCACGCTGACTTTCACGAGCAGTGCATAGAGCGTATATTTGGGGAGTTGTGGCGGCAACTCGCGCCACCTCATCTGACAGTCGTTGCGTTCTATCAGCGGCGTGGAGGCATCGATATCACCCCCTGGCGTTCTACTCAGTTGTTCACGCTGCCCGCAGACCGGATGGCTCGTCAGTAGTGATGCGTTTCTTTGCGAGCGGTGGATCTGTCGGGATGCTTCCCGTAGCACTATTTACCCCACTCTCTGCAGCAGTCTCAGCAGTTCTTTTCTTGGCAATCTTTGTAGCAATCAGCTATTCGCCCCTCGCCACTGCCCAGTCGACATCAGAGCGGGCCGGGTTTTCTGAAGCGGAAGTCAAAGCCGCTTTCGTAAGCCATCTTTTCAATTTTATTCGCTGGCCCGATGGGCGTTCACCCGAAGTTGTGTGTGTGTTTCAAGCTGACGCAATCAGCACTGCACTCTCGCAACTCGCTTCCGCGGGTAAGTCGCGGGTGCGATCCATCGAGTTAGTTACCTCGGATAACCCTGATGCAGGGCGCTGTGATGCTTTGCTCATGACGCGTGGACAAACCCTCTCGGAGGAGAGTGCCTTCGCCATGGATCGCCCTGTGCTGACAATTAGCGATAAGCGAGGTTTCGCGGTCTCGGGTGGCATGGTTGAATTGGAGCGGCTTTCCTCTCGAGTCGGTTTGGTGATTAACAGAAATGTCCTCGAATCAGCTGGATTTATGGCAAGCAGCAAGTTGCTAAGTCTATCGCGCGTCCTCGGGGGCTCTGATGATTAAGCGGAGTTTCAGTATTGGCCAGCAGGTCTCGCTGCTCACCGCTGGTATTACCGGCGCA
>CBFHHJ010000062.1:0-6305 GCA_965655505.1 Luminiphilus sp. | reverse complement strand
GTCGGGGGCTCTGATGATTAAGCGGAGTTTCAGTATTGGCCAGCAGGTCTCGCTGCTCACCGCTGGTATTACCGGCGCAGTTGTGGGGTTAGTGTTGCTTGGCACGCTCCTGCTTTCCGTAAGGAGCGAGATAGCCCTGACTGAGCAGCAAGGGAGAACGCTCGCCAGTGTGTTAGGCAGCAATCTGACCGCGGCAATTGCGTTTCAGGATGCGGGTAGTGCTATTGAACTGCTCGAATCCCTCGATGCATCTCAAGAGGTGATATGGGCGCAGCTTTTGCTGCCAGACGGCGGGCAGTTTGCTGAGTATCGCGATGAGCGCAGTCAATTTTCCTCGCTGGCGGGCGCTTCAAGTGTGAGTGCAGCTACAAAAGCTTACGCTCATGGCCGAGTCGTTCGCGAGCCGATTTTGCTGGGCAAAACCCAGATTGCGGAATTGATCTTAATCGTCGACATCTGGCCAGCCTACGCTCATGCAATGTCGGGCTGGTGGCTTGGCCTTGGGATTTGGTTAATCGGCACCCTTGGCGCATTTGTGATGGCCGAGCGACTTAATCGACGGATTGTTGGCCCGCTGCGGTCCCTGTCAAAGCTGATGATTGGGGTATCGGCAGACGAAGATTATTCCCGGCGTGCAGCGCACACTGGTGATAACGAAATTGGTCTCCTTGGCACAAGTTTCAATCAAATGCTCAGTCGTATCGAGGACCGAGAGCTGCAGCTACAGAAGGCCATTGTCGAGCTCAAGGATGCGCGCGATGAGGCAGAAGCGGCGACCCGATCGAAATCCAGTTTCCTGGCAAACATGTCTCATGAAATACGGACACCGATGAACGGCGTGATCGGAATGACATCTCTGTTGAAACAGACCAACTTGTCTGATCAGCAGCGCCTGTACTTTGACACTATTGAGCGCTCTGGCCATTCTTTGCTGATGATCATCGACGACATTCTCGATTTTACCAAGATTGAAGCAGGGCGATTAGAGATCCGCCAGGCGCCGTTCTTGCTTTCCGAGGTACTGCTATCGATTGAGGCATTTTTTGAGCGGCCGGCGAGAGATAAAGGTATTCAGCTGTTTGTGAGTACTGCCCCAAAGGGTATTGATCGTATTCTTGGGGACTCGGGGCGGGTACGCCAGATTTTGATCAATTTGGTCGGCAACGCGATTAAGTTCACCGAAGAGGGTGAAGTCAGATTGGAAGTAGATGTCATTGGCGACAGCGCGGCGCCGCGAGTTCGCTTTGAGGTCTCGGATACCGGCATCGGGATTGACACCGCCCAGCAGAGCAGCATTTTCCAGGAGTTCTTCCAAGCCGATGGTACGTCGACCCGACAGTTTGGTGGCACAGGCTTGGGTCTGGCCATCTGTAAACAACTGTCATTGCTCATGAACGGCTCAATCGGATTCTCAAGCACACCTCAGGTCGGATCTAACTTTTGGTTGGAGCTTCCTCTTAAAACCGAGGTTGTTAATCCTTTCCTTTCAGCAAGTGCGCCAGCGTCTGAGGCACCTGACAACCCATTTCAGGCGGCACTAGACACCCAACGGGGCGAGGCGCCCATGGCGCAATCAGGCGCCGAGCCTCAGGCAGGAGCTTCGATAAATGTCGAGGAGTCTTCATCGTCGAAGCCCAATGGCAAGCCCCGGCAAAGCTGGGATGGAAGGGTGTTAGTTGCAGAAGACTCTGAGATAAATCAGTTTATTATCAAGGAATTGCTAGCCAAATTTAACGTTAAGCCTGACATCGTGTCTAATGGTCGCGAGGCGGTAAATGCGTTCAAGGAAAACCCCTACGATTTGGTATTGATGGATATTCAAATGCCCGTACTCGATGGCGTTGAGGCGACTCGGGCGATCAGGGCGTTACAGCATGAACAGGGAAAAAGCCCACATTGTGCGATCGTTGGACTTTCTGCACATGCGATGACAGGAGATCGCGAGCGTTACATGGCAGAGGGCATGGATGATTATGTGACCAAGCCGATTGATCTTGATAAGTTGCAAGCGGTGCTCAGCGATAAACTGCGTCCGGCTAACGACCTACTTGTTTGGCGTTAGATGGTTTGCCGCATCAACGCTTAGTGTGATAACTGGAGCTCTTGGATGTTTGGATCTATGATCGAAACAGGCGCTATAGAGATGACATGGTCCTTCGAAGCTAAAGGCGCTCGTGATGGGCGGCTGGCAACCTTCTGGTGCCTTACTGTGCTCGCGGCTCTGCTAAGTTTCCCGCTCGCCATGGAGTCAGCACGCGCGCAAACGGTACCCACAGATCTCATCGAGGTATCGATGGAAGATTTGTTTGCCGCCAACGTGCTTTCAGACGGTGATACCGCAATTCGAGAAAAACGCTGGCATTTGTCTTACCGATACGCCACGTCATTTTTTAACGAATACTTTGACGGCACTCAAAGTCGGACCTACGAGGAAGTGCTCTGGCGGCCAGGTGAGGAGCGCACGGACAAGAACTATCCGGTGGTTCCTACGGAGATTCAGCAAGAAGTGCACGGCATTCTGGTCGGGTATGACGTGGGTGCTGACCTCACCGTGCGCGCGTCGATGCCATTTATCACCCAGAGCACCGACCACATTTCGATTGTCCCCGGCTACGACGCTTTCAATATCACCTCTAGCGGGATAGGCGACATCGTCGTGATGGCGGACTACGTCCTTCATCGTACCGTCAACAGTGTATTCAGAGTCGCCGGCGGCGTCAGTATACCCACGGGCTCTATTGATGAGCAGGGCGATACACCGCGATCTGCGGGCGACCAGCAGTTGCCGTATTCGATGCAGTTGGGCAGTGGTACCTGGGATACACCCATGGCGCTAATTTACGAGAAATACGGTCAGTCAATTAACTGGGGGGCCGACGTTAGGGGCACCTTCCGATTGGACGAGAATGATCGTGATTACAGGCTGGGCAATAAGTTCGGGGCTGGGGTGTGGCTGAGTTTTCAGTCTTTGGGCTGGATAGATCCGGGTATCCGATTGGACTACAAGTGGCAAGATATGATCAGTGGGGAAGATGGGGAGTTGAGCGTACCCAACCCGCAATTTCCTTATCCAGCGCCAGTGGTTAATCCCAAAGCCTATGGTGGTGCCCAAGTTGACCTCGCGCTTTTTGCCCAAGTGGAGCTGGGGACAGAAGGCTGGTTCACACGGCTCGAATACAGCGAACCCTTGTATCTTGATTTAAATGGCCCCCAGTCAGGCGAGGATTATCATCTCTCGATCACGCTGGGCACCTCGCTCTGACCGATTGGTGAGCCTGTTCTGCTTGGAGTGATTGAGCCTTCTGTGATAGGCTCCGCGCCTCGAAACGGAGAGGTGGCCGAGTGGTCGAAGGCGCACGCCTGGAAAGTGTGTAACGGGCAACCGTTCGAGGGTTCGAATCCCTCCTTCTCCGCCATAAACGACAGAGCCCGCCTTGTGCGGGCTTTGCCGTTTATGGGAGTAAGTGAGGTTTTATGAGAACCCTCAGGTTCGACAAACTCTGCTCCCGAATCAGTTCGCGGATCTCTCCCGCGCTGCTTCTACTACGGGTTTGCGAGTCGGCGGATTCAGGTCCGGTTCAGCGCCAGGCATCAGCCTGAGCTTCCAGTCCGGCGGCGGCGGCTTAAACCCTATGGGTTTTCCCATCGGGATCCCCTGCAACAGGGCGACAAACTCGCTTAGCTTGTCTGGTTCGGCCTCTGCAAGGTTGGTCTTTTCGAGCGGATCCTTGTCGATGTCGTACAGTTCACGTGCCCGGAGCTGATATTTTTCCTCTGCAGACTGGGCCATGCGATTAAACTGAGACACTTCGATCAGCTTCCATCCATCCTGGATGACGCTGGCGCTATAGGTTGCTGGTGTGCCAGGCATCCCGGGAATCATGAGGGCGAACGCGATGGGTTCATCCCGTGAAATAGACTCGTTATTTGTAATTGCGGGCCAAACGTTAACGCCGGGTAATTTGCTGTTGGCGTCCACTGTCGCGCCAGCGAGGCCTAGCAGAGTGGGGTAGATATCATGGACGCTCATGATCTGGTCCCGAATTCCGCTTTCCAGTTGGGCAGGCCACCAAGCAATTGCAGGGACCCGAAGGCCACCTTCATATTGAGATGTTTTTCCACCTTTGAGTGGTGAATTGCTTGCCCCAAACTTTAGGCTTCCGCCATTGTCGCTCATGAATATCACCAAAGTGCGATTGGCATCGTCGCGACCTTCAATAGCTTCTACTACCTGCGCGATGCCACGATCCAACTCAGCCACCATTGCGGCGTAGCGTCTGCGGTTGTAGTTCTCAATATGCGAATACTCTTCAAGCGTTGCCTCAGGTGCCTGTAGTGGCGTGTGAGGTGCGTTGTAAGACAGGTCCAAGAAGTAGGGTCGATCGGTGGGGTGTTCACCCAGTAGTCTGACAGCTTCGGCCGTTAACAAATGGGTTGAATAACCCTCTTCCGTTAGCGTTTTACCATTTCGCTGCCAATCCAATGCAGAAGCAAAGACATGCGAATAGTAGTTAATTTCGCCGCCCAGCGATCCGTAGAAATGGTCAAAGCCGCGTTGAGTAGGAAACTGCTCAACATAGTGGTCGCCGAGATGCCATTTCCCAACTTTCCAAGTCGCATAGTTTGCTGCGCGCAGTTGGTCGGCAAGTGTTGAAATATCCAATGGTAAGCCGGCATCTGTCCATGGTGGCATCGGTTCAACCAGCCCGACACTGCGCATGCGCTGACCCGAAAGCAGTGCCCCTCTCGTTTGGGTACAGGCAGGGTAGGTATAGAACCGATTGAGTCGAACGCCTTCCTCCGCAAGTCCATCGATGGCGGGAGTTTTAATTTCGCCGCCGTGGTAGCCCACGTCTCCCCAGCCGAGATCATCCGCCATGATAAGAACAATATTGGGCTGCTTAAATGATTGCTCGTGGGGAGCCTTTACATCTGGAGCAGCGCTGATTGCTTCGCTAGCAGTGAAGCATCCCGCTACGATCAGAATCGCAGACACAAATAGTGAGTAATCCATACCCAAAGCTGGTGAACGTAAGTTTTTTATATTCATTTATAGACTCCTTACGACCTGTTTTATCAATACTGCGTCACCCTCAGAGTTTAGAGCGCCCTGGAGGGCGCTCGTCAGTCGGGGAGAGGTGGCTGTTTACAATGGCTTTGTCATGGTAAGAAAGACATAGATCGATACCTCATCAAATGATCACCAAATCCATCTTTGACTGGTGCAACACAAGCGGCTCGCTCTCAGTCATGATCATCGCGTCGCCAAAAACGTGGAACGGGGCGCCTTTCTTTTTCAACGGTAAGAAAAACGGCTGGTTATAAGCCATCGCTCCGGGTTTGAGTTCATAGTCTATATGCCAAAAAGAGTATTCATGTTCCCCAGCTTGAACCCCAAACAGCGTGGTGTACTCGCCGTTACTGACGTCTTTTGTGTACTCGGCGGCAAAGGCGTCCACTTCGCGCACGGTTTTGCCGGGCCTGAATTGCGCGCGGATTTCATTATGAACTTTGGTGCAAAGTTCATAGGCGGCGATGAAGGATTCAGACGGCTCACCAATTGATGCGGGGACTGTTAGCTGAGTGAAATAGCCCTTGTAGTTAGAGCACACTTCCGGGACCAGCATGTCTCCTTTCTGAATTTTTCGCGCCGAGCCAGGAAAAAGTAACAGGTTGGAGGTTGACCCGGGAGGCCCTGCCCAAGGGCCTGAGCCGTAAAGTTGGAAGCCGCCAACTGGCGCCCCGGCTTCTGCGCAGGCCTGGTCGATGGCGTAGAAGACATCGTAATCACTAACGCCAATACCCGCCGTATCAATCATAGCCTCAAGTCCTTTGTCAGCTATGTAGCCAGAACGCTGCATGAACTTGATCTCTTCCGGACTCTTGTACAATCGCATATCCAGCAAAATCTGCTGTGCGTCAACGACCTCAAGGTTGGGCAGGTTTTGATTCACTGCAGCCAGGACATCCGCTGGCATGTTTTTCATGCTTACAAAACCAACGCGGCCTTTTGTAATGTCTTTGTTTTTTAAAATCTGGACGACTCCCGCTGCGAGATCCGAGCTGTTTAGTGACTTATCTCTTACAGGGATATTTTCTAGCTCAAATTCAATTGGGGAGGGCACCTTCGGCATGAAGGGGCTTTTTCCAGGTGGCATTGGTGGCATAGACGGGAAGCCAAAACTAGACCAGGGCGCAATTGGTTTGCCATCGATGGGTAGAACCATCAAGCTGAGTTCTGCCATGTGTTGAGGCGCGCCGAGGTAATGGATGTTGCCCATATCGCCACCGGCCCATTCTCGTGT
>CBFHHJ010000061.1:0-8762 GCA_965655505.1 Luminiphilus sp. | reverse complement strand
TGTTCGAGGTCATGGTTCCGAAACCCAAATCATAATTGACGAATAGACCCAGCGTCAGGATGTCGGCATCGTCCCGCTCGCCTTGGCTGATATCGGAATCGAGTTCTTGATTGCTGCCGCTAAGGGTGGTGTCGTCGGTGATGTAGAGGTCGAAAGTGTCCCAGATATCCCCTTCATCAATGGCCCGGTACATAGAGCCCGATTGGCGGCGTTCTTCGTACTCGACGATGGTATTCACACTGAGTTTGTCGGTCTCGTAGGTGGTTGACCAGCGCAGCGCAAACTTCTCGTGTTCGATCTCATCGCGCCCAGAAAAGACGTTTCTGGCAAAGCCGTCTTCTGTGGAGTAATAGCCCGAGATGCGCGTCGCAAAATTCTCGCTAATGGGCAGGTTGACTGCGCCCTCTACAACCATGTGGTTGCGTTCACCGACATCGAGGTCGATATAGCCGCTTTGCTCATCAAGCTCAGCTTTCTTGGTGTAGACGCTAAAAGCACCACCGATCGAGTTCCGGCCAAACAAGAAGCCTTGAGGACCGCGCAGGATTTCCGCGCGATCAATATCATAAAGGCTGGTGACTACCGCGCCGTTTCGGCCCTCGTAGAGATCGTTTTTAAAGAACGCTGACGAGGGATCGCCGCCAACACCAAAGTCTTGGGTCCGCACACCGCGCACGCTCACAGCGTCAATGTAGGAGTCCTGCGAGTTGCCGCTAACGCCCGGGGTATAAGAGATCAGATCCTTGACGTCATTGAGGTTGGTGCTCATGACGAAATCGCCAGACAGGGCGGTAATTGCCAGCGGCACATCCATGACGCTTTCTTCGCGCTTGGTTGCGGTGACGACAACTTCTTCGAGAGTCTGCGCGCGGACCTGGGTTGGGGTCAGTGTGCCGATCAGTGCCGCGGAGACTGCGACGGGTAGCGCTAATTTGCGATAAGCGTGGGAATGACGCTGGCTCATTAGGTAACTCCAATGTGGTGTTGGGGTGGCATTAATCAATCCAATCACGTCGAAAGTAGCAAGTGCGGGATGCGCTTGTACAGTGGCGTTTGCGGTTAAAAATGACGTAATTGTGTCTTTTTACGCGTTGTTACCACTCTAGGGGGATGCCGGCCGCTATTAACTCTTCTTGCATGGGTGCCAATTGGGCCTCATAGCGGCGCCAGCGACCTATCGAGCGGGTGTGGGCCGGCTCACGGACCTGAACAGCGCTTGCAGTTGCGACGCCCTGGGTGCTCTCGTGAAAGTTTAGGCACGCGTCTTCCCAGGGAAGATCTAGGGCGCCGATCAATCGTCGAGCATTTGGCTCGATGTCGCGGGCGGTGTCTTCATAGCTGACGTCGATGATCCTGCCGGGAAATTCTCGATGCCAGTGCGCGATAAGGTCGCGATAGCGGGCATGATGCCGCGCCATTTCCCGTTGCTCGTATGAGTGCAGGTAGGCGTCTGCGAACAACTGCTTATAACTGGCGAAGCAGGCATCCATGGGATCGCGAACCAGATGGACTATTTTTGCATTTGGAAGTGCAGCCAGAATAAGTGCAATATTTAGGTAATTAAGCGGCAATTTGTCGACAAATCGAGGCAATTTTCCGCGCATTCTTGCGGCTGTATCCAAATATATTGAGCCGATTTTTGCCGGGTCTTGTCTGCTAGCTGCCTCAAAAAGTGCGGCGCTGAAGCGTTTTGGGTCCTGATGCTGCGTAGCCCGTCGAATCGCTAGTCCGAATTGCTGAAGCTCGCCGGCAGAGTGCACCTGAGAGTGACTGGTTATGATGCGTTCAATGAGGGTGGTGCCGGTTCGGGGTTGTCCCAGTACGAAGATGGGTGAGGGGTCAGGGTTTCCCATGGGTTTCGTTGCCAACCAATCCGCATCGTAAGAGGCTTTCAGTGCAGCAAACATTGCGCTCTCGTCGGTTTCGCTGAATTCGACTGTTTGCCTGCGAGCCGCCGCACCGGCTGAAAAGGCGTCGAAGGCCCGTTCCCAGTCACCGAGGTCCTCGTACTCTTTGCCAATGGCGTAGTTCAGGAAGCCCAGGGCGCGAGGGTTGCTCTGATTGCGCATTAATAGTGGGCGCATAGCCTCGATGTGTTCTTCTGATCGGGCTTTTTCCGCATTCGCCAAGCCCCAGTGACCCTGGGGAGAATTTGGCTGTATTGCTATAACGTCTTTAAAGATCTTCTTTGCGGTGTCTATTTCGCCCAAAAATACCAGATTATTGGCAAGGTTCATCATGAACTGGGGCTGCCCGGGCGCTGCCGTATTAGCACGGGCGAAAAAAGCTTTGGCGGTCTCGTATTCGCCCAATTGAGTTAATACGGTGCCGATGAGGTCGAGCACCATGGCGTCGGTGGGCTTTATTCGACGGGTTTCTTTGAGGGCCATTTCCGCTTGGGTTATCCGACCTTCGCTAACGTTTAGCCGAGCTAAATGTGCCCAGGCTGCAGCATGGTCGCGGTCAAGTTTGACCACCGCTTTAAAGGCCTGATGCGCAGTTTTGCGGTCTTGGGCTTCAAGGGCGGTAAGACCCACCAAAAAATGAGCCGATGATGAATTGGGGTCGGCATCAAGGGCCAGTTTGCAGGCATCACCGGCACCGGGAATATCGCCTCGATTGAGTGCTGCAAACCCTTGTTGTAATAACGACGGGACGTCAGCCGGTGCTAAATTGGGCGTAGTGTCTGCCACGTAAACGCCTAAAGCCTTGGCATTCAGGATGCTACCGGCTTGCTGTGATAAGCAATCAGTGGGTCAACAGCGCCTCCGTTGGGGCTGTAGGCGAGCGCTTCCATGAACAAAAGGAAGAGCTCCGCCTGTGAGGACACGTCGAGTTTGGCATAGGCATGTTTGCGGTGAAGTTTGACTGTTTCGGTGGAGATGCCCAGTTTTTCGGCGATGATACGCGTACTGTTGCCCAGCAACACCAGTTCGGTCACCTGGCGCTCTCGGTTCGTAAGCACGCTGCTGCCAAATGCCGACAGTGAGGCGTGTAACTGCTGGCGTAAGCTGGTATTGCCCTTGGTCACAGGGGCTTGTTGCCAGTGTGCGCGAGCGAGGGCTTCAACGACAGAAAAGACGTCTGCAACGACGCCGACCTGCCGCTTGCCAAATCGTGATCCTGCCTGGGTGGTGCCTAATGCGATATTTACGAAGCCGTCATCAAGCCCGATGAGCAGACCGCATTCGTCCACAAAGCCGCAGTTTCGGTACCAGGTCTTGTAGTACTCGCTGTCAAGAAAGCCAGCGGGCGCCAGAGACTTAAGATGAAACACCCCAAACTGTCGGTCGTAAGCCGCTGCCCGATAAAACGGGTCGAGCAGAAACGGTCCGTGTAAGTAGGTGTCGAGTGTCGTGCGCACACCATCACCAGGTGGGGTCGAATACTCAACGGTGGGCAGTGCGCCCTCTCGGTAATGCAGTACCGTCACGTCGTCTGCGCCGGCAAGGTTGCGCAGCATGACGGCCAGCTCTACCGAAAATTGATCGGTAAGCTGCGCGGCGACCACAGGTGCGAGTGCGGCGGAAAATTGGGCGAGGGCTGACATGGCTGAAGCTTAGCCGCAGTAGTAGCTTGGATACAAATTTGTTTCGTACCTCTTTTGCTCATCGTCTTGTTGGTCTACCACTGTGGATAACGGGTTAATGCACTCGAGTTCTGCTTCTATGGCGTTTAATCACCGTTGGGCACACTTCCCAGCGGTGTCTTGCGTTGGGAAGCTATATCGGCCAAGGGCCAAAGGATTCCATGGCATGGGTTAGGCCGTCACTGATTGCCGGTAGCCCCTTGGCGACACGCCGACAATCCGGCGAAAGACGCGCGAAAAATACAATGGGTCTTCATAGCCCAGTGCGGCAGCCACCTGCTTAATACTTTGATCGCCGCTGTCGAGTAACCGGCACGCGGCCTCCATCTTCAGGTGAGTAAAGTGCCGAATTGGCGCATAACCGGTCAGGGCCCGATACCGTTGCGCGAAGTGGGACCGGGAAACCCCCGCGAGGCCAGCAAGATCATCCAGCGTCAGCTGGGTATGAACTTGCTCGCGCATATACTGCTGAAGTGCGTCGACATCGAGGTCACTGCGACTACTGCGTGCGCTTTGGTCCTTAAGCACCACCAATTCGACGAGTAAATGCCGGAGCTGACTGGATGCTTCGATATAGGCATTGAGGTCATATCCGGTTCGCTCTACCTCTAACAGGTGCTGGAAGCCGGCGACTAGCCGCGGAATCAGTCCCGGATGAATACTCAGCAATTGGTCGGCGCCCAATAACTGCATCAGCGTTGCAGCAAGATTTCCTGAGAAATGCGCCCAGTAAACGCTCCAAGGGTCTTCATAGTGGGCGCGATAATAGTGGCTGCGCCCGCGGGGGAGCAGCAAAACGTCGCCGGGGCGGATGTGCTGTGAGCGACCCTCGGCTTCAATAATGCCGCGACCACTGACACACAGCATCAGGAGATTATCGTCATGGTGCGTTCGGCTCATGAAGTGTCCATGTGCCACCGGGTAAAAACCCATCGACGTGGGAAAGCAGTCGCTGCTGAGTGGATGATGCGCCAGCGCACTGCGGATGAACGCCGGTGTTAGTAGCCGGGTTCCGTTTGCCGGTAGCGGCCAATTACTGGGTTGGCTCATGGGTTCAGTGGGCTCCTTAGTCAATAGAAGGCCATAATATCGTCCATGTATCACATTGAATATGTGCTGTTTTTACAACGGGCTGCCTGCTAGATTGCCTGCACTTTACCGAGTGTTGCCGAGTCAGTGTTACAAGATAGGCTGGCGCTTTGTCGACAATGCTTTAGTAGCGAGCAATTTAAATAACGGCGCCGATAAGATGAGGCGCCAAAGCGAGGCAGTCATGAGTAATCAAGTCCATCATTTTGTCGGCGGTGAATTCGTCGTCGGCGCCGGCGCCAACACGGCGGTGATCACCAATCCTGCAAACCAGCAGCAGCTGGCCGAACTGACATTCGCGTCAGCCGATCAGGTTGATGCCGCAGTCGCATCGGCTAAAGCCGCTTTTGCCACTTGGAAAGAAGTGCCGGTCTCTGAGCGCGCGCGCTTAATGATGCGTTATCAAGCGTTGTTAAAGGACAATCACGATGCGTTGGGTGAGCTGCTGGCGCAGGATACGGGCAAAACCTTTGAGGATGCCAAAGGCGATGTTTGGCGGGGCATAGAAGTCGTAGAGCAGGCGGCCAACATTCCCTCCAATATGATGGGCGAGACCGTCGAGAATGTTGCTGGAGGCATCGATACCTACAGTTACATGCAGCCCGTTGGCGTCTGCGTGGGTATCACGCCGTTTAACTTCCCGGCCATGATTCCCCTGTGGATGTTTCCGCTCGCGATCGCGGCGGGTAACACTTTCGTGCTCAAACCCTCGGAGCAGGTTCCGTTGACCTCGGTGCGCTTGGTCGAGTTGTTTATTGAGGCGGGAGCGCCCAAGGAAGTGCTACAGCTCGTGCACGGTGGGCCAGAAGCGGTGGATCAACTTCTTAATCATCCTGATGTCGCTGCCGCATCTTTCGTCGGCTCGTCCCGAGTTGGCCAGCACATTTACGAGACGGGCACTAAAGCGGGCAAGCGTGTGCAGTGCATGATGGGCGCCAAGAACCACATGGTTGTGATGCCCGATGCCAATAAGAGCGCCACCTTAAATGCCTTGGTGGGCGCCTCAGTGGGTGCCGCGGGGCAACGCTGTATGGCAATCTCGGTTGCCGTTCTGGTCGGCGAGGCAGCCACTTGGGTTGATGAACTGGCCGAGCGTATGGCGGCAGTGAGACCGGGGGCCTGGAATGACAGTGGTGCTGCGTATGGGCCCGTGATTTCGAAAGCTGCCCACGAGCGAATTCTTGGCTTGATTGAGCGCGGTAAGAGCGAGGGGGCAACCTGCTTGCTGGACGGCTCGGGCTACTCGGTGCCTGAGTTGCCCGACGGTAACTGGATTGGCCCGACCTTGTTTAGCGATGTCACCCCCGAGATGAGCATTTACAAAGAAGAGATTTTTGGTCCAGTGCTCTGCTGTATGAAGGTCGATACGCTGGAGGAAGCAATTCAGCTGATCAATAGTCTGGAGGTCGGTAACGGCTGCTCAATCTTCACCCAGCATGGCGGCGCTGCTCGCAAGTTCCAGCACGAGATTCTCGTTGGTCAGGTTGGCATCAACATCCCGATTCCGGTGCCGCTGCCGTTTTTCTCGTTTACCGGCTGGCGCGGATCGTTCCGTGGGGATCTGCATGCCTACGGCAAGCAGGCGGTTCGTTTTTATACAGAAACGAAAACCATCACGGCACGTTGGACCTACGCTGAAGAAGAGGTGGTTGGTACCCAGCCCAATATGAGTATTAATTTGCGCTAACAGATTTGGGGATGTGTGCATTCGGAGTCGCTGTTGCGCCGGTGCAGAATCGAAGGTGCAGGGTCGAAGGTGAAGGGTCGAAGTAGTTGCCTACCGGAGGAGTCGAGATGGATTTTGAGTTAAACGATGATCAGCGCGCTTATATGGACAGTGCGCGGGATTTTGCTCGGCAGGAGTTGGCACCGCACGCGGCTCGCTGGGATGAGGAATCCCATTTTCCCAAAGACGCACTGCAGGCCGCGGGCGCTCTGGGTTTTATGGGGATGTACACGCCGGAGGCCGCCGGCGGCTTGGGCATGTCTCGGCTCGATGCTCATCTGATCTTCGAAGAACTGGCTAGGGGTTGTACCACCACGGCAGCGTTCATGACGATTCATAACATGGCCACCAGCATGATCGGCAAGTACGGACAGACGGGTGTAATTGAGCACTGGTGTCCGGTCTTGGTTACTGGCGAAAAGCTGGCCTCTTATTGTTTGACCGAGCCCGGCGCGGGTTCTGATGCAGGCTCTTTACGCACCAATGCCGTTCGCGATGGCGATGATTATGTGATCAGCGGGTCCAAGGTGTTTATTTCGGGTGCCGGGGATACCGATGTGCTGGTGGTGATGACGCGCACCGGTGGTGCGGGTCCCAAAGGCGTCACGGCGATGGTAGTACCCGCCGACGCTGATGGCGTCAGCTACGGGAAAAAAGAGCAGAAGATGGGCTGGAACGCGCAACCCACGCGGATGGTCAATTTTGACAACGTGCGAGTACCCATTGGCAATCGTCTTGGGGAGGAAGGCCAGGGCTTTGCCATCGCCATGGAGGGTCTTGATGGGGGGCGTATCAACATCGCGACCTGCTCACTCGGTACAGCACAGCAGGCCATCGAAGATGCATTGGCCTACGTATCCGAGCGCAAGCAATTTGGCCAGGCCGTAGTTGACTTTCAGCATACGCAATTCCAGTTGGCAGACATGCTGACTGAACTTGTGGCCGCCCGACAGATGGTTCGACTGGCCGCCAGTAAGCTCGACATGGGTGATAGTCAGGCGACGACCTACTGCGCGATGGCGAAGCGCTTTGCAACCGATGTGGGCTTCAAGGTGTGTAACGACGCGCTGCAACTACTCGGGGGCTACGGTTACATTCGTGAGTACCCGATGGAGCGCTATGTGCGCGATACCCGTGTGCACCAAATTCTCGAAGGAACCAACGAAATCATGCGCGTCATCATTGCTCGTCGAATGATGATGGATGGCGCTTTGGAGATCATAAAATGAGTATTAGTCCGTCGGAAAAAATCAAAGTCAGTATTGAAGGCAATGTCGCGCTGATTACCATCGACAACCCCGCTGCGAATACTTGGGATACTGAAAGCCTGCCCGCCCTCAAAACGGTGGTTGAGACGCTGAATCAAGACCCAGCGGTGTACGCGTTAGTCCTCACGGGCGCTGGCGATAAGTTTTTCTCTGCGGGTGCCGATCTCAAATTGTTCGCCGATGGGGATCCCGGTACCGCCCGCGCCATGGGTGAAGCGTTTGGCGAGGCCTTTGAAACACTCGCCGACTTTCGTGGCGTTTCGATTGCCGCGATCAATGGCTTCGCGATGGGTGGCGGCCTTGAAGTGGCCTTGGCCTGTGATATCCGCATCGCCGAGACACAGGCGCAACTCGCGTTGCCCGAAGCCAAAGTGGGTTTGTTGCCCTGCGCCGGTGGCACTCAGCGGCTGACTCAGCTGGTCGGTGAAGGCTGGGCAAAGCGGGTGATTTTGTGTGGCGAACGTTTGAAGGCCGATAAGGCGCTGGCAATTGGGCTGGTAGAGGAAGTGGTTGAGACGGGCAAAGCCCTGGAAACCGCAATGACATTGGCGTCACAGGTCGGGAACCAAAGCCCGACGTCCATTGCAGCCTGTAAACGACTGATCCACTCGGCGCGGGATATTGCGATTGGAAGCGGCTTAGTCGCAGAGCGCGATGAGTTTGAGAAGCTGTTCAGTACAGAGGACCAGCGCGAGGGTGTGAACGCGTTTCTTGAGAAGCGCAGCCCCGACTGGAAGAACCGATGACCGGTGTGGTTCATGTTGAGCGGATTCAAGCCGGCGATTTCCAGCTTGGTCGGCTGACCCTCGATGCGCCCAAGACCCTTAATTCGCTCACCCTCGATATGGTCGAGACGATTGCTTATCAGCTAGAGGTATGGCGTCTGGACGACGCGATTGCAGCGATTGTCATCGACGGCGCCGGTGATAAAGCATTCTGTGCGGGAGGCGATGTCTTGGCCCTGCGCGATTCTTCCCTCGCCACGCCCGGCGGCCCCTGCGAATACGCCGAGAATTTCTTTGCCCGCGAATATCGCATGAACTACATGCTGCACACCTACACCAAGCCAATTCTGTGTTGGGGTCACGGG
>CBFHHJ010000060.1:0-9081 GCA_965655505.1 Luminiphilus sp. | reverse complement strand
CAGAGTCTGGGTGCAGCGGTATCCTGCGGTATTGGGGTCGTACCGGGTAAACACTTTGTTCACGGTGAAGGGCTGGTTGACCTCGGGCGAGTAGACCGCCGTCTGGATGATCAACGCGTCTGCCATGCCCGACCGGGTAATCCGATGCCGAATCAAAAGCCCGTCGG
Source organism: Luminiphilus sp. (assembly GCA_965655505.1). Taxonomy (GTDB): domain Bacteria; phylum Pseudomonadota; class Gammaproteobacteria; order Pseudomonadales; family Halieaceae; genus Luminiphilus. The sequence continues at coordinate 8,914 of CBFHHJ010000060.1, read as the reverse complement.
GCAAATTGATATTGAAAAACAGCTGATGACCGTCCCAGCCGCACTGTTCAACCCCGAAAGGCGTCTTGGTGATGATTGGGGGTGGCCGATCGGTTCGGCAGATCAGCGCGAAACTGTTTTCGCGCTTAAGGCGAACCTCATTGCCCGTCTGGACAACCTCGAGCAGTTCGGGGGCTGTTATCAACTCGGCCATTTCAGCGAGCGCCAACAGTTGGCGCCCTGACCCAAGCCCTGAAGGCCCCGCGGCCTGACCGCGCTCCGCCGCTCGAGCACGACGCTCTGCCTCGCGCTGCCACTGGCGAACCAGCGTATTCAGTTGGCGCTGGATGTTGTCACTGCGCGCGTGATCGACCTCCCAATTGCCCGACATATCGACGGGCTTGGAGGGTGCGTAGCTGATCGGCTGCTCCGCCGGGCTCGACTGACAGCCAGCCAGCGCCGCGAAAAGCGGCAGCAGGACAGCCAATAGGAAGTTGTTACGGGTTCGCATAGGCCTTAGTGTAGCTCAGCCCCTCGACAAGCCCCAGCAAATACGTGAGAAAGCCTCACGTCTCGCTGCCGGGCCCAAGTGTCAGACCCAGCGCTTGATAACTCAGCTCTCCGCAAAGTCCTCGCGAAGCTTGAATTTCAGCACTTTGCCCGCTGGGTTCCGCGGCAGTGCATCGACGACGAACAGCTTGATCGGCAGCTTGTAGCGGGCCAACTTTTCGCCAGCAAACTCGCGAAGCTCCTCTATAGTTAGCGTTTGACCCTCGGCCAATGCGGCAACCGCTGTCACGGCCTCCCCCCACTTCTCATCGGGCAAACCGATAACGGCCACCTCGTTGATGGCCTCATGGGTAAAGAGCACGCTCTCGACCTCCGCTGGATAGACATTCTCGCCACCGGAAATCACCATGTCCTTCACGCGGTCACAAATGAACAGATATCCCTCGTCATCGAGATAACCCACATCGCCCGAATGGAACCAGCCCTCGGGGTCAATCGCCTTTTCAGTCGCCTCGGGACGGTTCCAATAACCTTTCATGATATTGGGTCCCTTAATACAGATCTCTCCCCGCTCGCCTACGCCGAGGGGCTGATTGTCGTTGTCGACAATTCGCACGTCGGTCATCAGCGGCGGCAACCCAGCGGAACCCAATTTCTCGATGCACTTGTCTGGGCCGAGGAACGAGGCAAACGGTGCGGTTTCCGTCAGGCCGTAACCTTGGCAGAACTGGATTCCTCGATCACCGTACAGGGTAATCAACGACTCGGGGCAAGGCGCGGCACCCACAATGAACATTTCCACCGAGCTCAAGTCAGCGGAGGTAAAGCTCGGGTGCTGAGACATGAACAAGAACATCGCGGGAGCGCCGAACATGTGGGTCACGCCGTGCTGCGGAATAATATCGAGCACCCCTGCCGGATCGAAGTGACGCATCAGCACCAAGGTATTGCCCATCTGCAAGGTTGATAAGGTGAGCACGTTGAGACCGCCAATATGGAATAGCGGTGCTACGGTCAAGGCCACGTCGGTGCGCTGGGCACCAAATGCAAACGACGCATTGATGTTGTTCCAAAGGATATTACCGTGGCTCAGCATCGCGCCTTTGGGCAATCCCGTTGTGCCTGACGTATACATAATAAGCAGCGTGTCGTGGGCACCAAGGCATACCGCCTCGTCAACGGGTTCGGCGTCAGCAACAGCAGCATCAAGTGCCGCAAAATCACCGGTCGCAGCATCACCGACCGCTAAGTAATGCCGACAGGGTAGCGCAGGGGTAACGGGCTCAATGACAGGAACAAGCTCAGGGTCAACTACCAACGTGTGCACACCGGCGTCGCCAATGATGAATGTCAATTCCTCACCCGTCAGCCGAAAATTCAGCGGCACGAAAATCGCACCTAAGGTATTTGCAGCGAACATCACCTCGAGTAGTGCCGGCTGGTTAAACCCCAAAAAACCGACGCGATCGCCCATACAGACACCACGCGCTTTCAGCATACCCGCCATCTTGCGGACCCGCTCACCAAACTCGGCGTAGGTCGTTTCAACCCCCTCAAAGATGATGGCGGTCCGTTCTGCGCTCAACTGACACTGGCGCAGAACTTGCGCGGCTAAGTTGTAATTAACGTCTGGACGATGCATGGCTGTCTCCTTTAGCGAAAGACGCTGTTTATTGGTTGTTTGTACGAGTTCATCGTATGAGTTTTACAAATGCTAATCGGTGCTTTTTATAATTCGATAATTTTTCTAGCGTGGTTGGGCGGTGCCCCACACATTAAATCCAGCGATTTTAGGGGTACTAGGCAGATACATCTGCTCCATATCGTCCACTTGAAAACCCGACTTTCGAATCAATGCGGGGATATCCCTATTGAGGTTACAGCCACCAAATAAACGCTTCCAAACGGGGTTCACCCGCGCCTGCCATCGCGCAATGTTGGCATCAGGTGCCTTGGCGTGCTCACAAAACACTAAATGTCCATTGGGCCGTAACACGCGTCGCGCCTCACTCAATGCCGCTTCTGGGTCAGGGATCGTGCACAGTGCAAAGGTCAAGAGCACTGAGTCCACACTGTCATCCTCGAGCGGAATGTCCTCAGCACTACCTGCGAGAAACTCAACGTCAAAGGGTACAGCAGCGACGCGCTCCTGAGCCATCTGCCAGGAGATTTCGCAGGGATCTACGCCGATGACCTTATCGACGCCCGCGTGGTCGTAGTGAGGAATATTGTGGCCTGCGCCGAGACCAATCTCGAGGATTTTGCCTCGAGCTTTCGGCACCACTTTTTGGCGCTGACGAAGAATGGGCTTTGTGCCGCATGCACATGTCACTAGCTTTGGCAAAATAAACCGATCGTAAAAACCCATTAGATCAACACCTCTTCTTGAAATTATGCATCGATAGAAACGCTCGATCTGCTGCGCGACATCACCCTGCTGGTAGTCAATCAGGCGTGCCTGAATCGGCATCCCGCGGCTTTCTCCTAGCGTTAAACGGCCACATTTTCTTCGGGGTTTCTCGTTCGGCGTCCACTTTGCTACCAGGATCCAGATCACTGTGTTCGGCACCCGAAAGTGCTGTTTTAGGATTTTCGGCAACGTCCTCGCCAGGATCCCTATGCCCGCCATCGCCAGCAGCCACCACATCTAATTCGTCAGATTCCGCTTCAACACCAGCGTCTTCAGCCACAACAGCATCTTCGCTCGGTGGCATATCATTCGCCACAGCGACAGCTTCAGACGCGCTTGCCACCGGATGTGTACTTTGGCCAACGCTGAGTGCCTCTTTTACTTCCCCAGCCGGATAAGCCTCCGGGTCGATCCGGCGCATCTCCATCTCGATCCAAGCTTCAACCCGCGCGATAAGCTCCATCGGCGACTCATCGGGTATGGGATGGATTGCGGGGCCAATTGACACATCGATCACACCGGGAATAAACCGCCAAGTTTTGCGGGGCCAGCACCGACCCGATGCCACCGCTATTGGAATAATGCTGGCCTCTGTTGCCAGCGCCAGGCGCGCAGCACCGGTTTTATAATCGCCCTTCTCACCCCGTGGGGTGCGTGTCCCTTCCGGGAACATGATCACCCACTTACCTCGATCCATGAGCTTTGCGCCCAGAGTCGCAACCTTTTGCCACGCTGCACTGCGTGCGCTGCGATCAATATGCACCATCTCGAGGCGCGCCATCGACCAACCGAAGAACGGCACGTACAACAACTCTCGTTTAAAAACGTAGGCCAGCGGGTGCGGCATCATGCTTGGGAAGAAAAAGGTTTCCCAGGTGGATTGGTGCTTGGGGCACAGAATAATACGCTGGTTGTCTGATTTCGCCGGCAAGTGCTCAAGGCCGCGAACACGATATTTCACGCCGCCGATACGCTTTGCCGCTCCCACCGCACCTTTGAGATACGGTTGAGCAAACCACCACCAGAGCCGGTCAGCACTCACAAAGACTGAGAAAATAAGCAACAAGGTTCCAAACGGTATAACTGAAGTCGCCATCCACAGAAAAACGGCAACCGAGCGGATAGCTCTCATGCGGCGCCCTGCTCCTCAGCCGACCAATCGGGATGGGTGCAGCATTTATGTTCCGCTAAGAATCGATGTATATGTTCGTAGGCGATTCGCGCTTCGGTGAGTTCTGGATAGAACAAGTGCCAAACATGCACCATGTTGGCATAGGTCTCCAAAACAACCGGACTGCCCGCCTGCTTTGCGCGGTGATAATAGCGAGTAGCATCGTCAAGCAGCATCTCGCTCAAACTCACGTGAATGAGTGTGGGTGGCAAATCAGTCAATTCACCGCGAACCGGTGACAACGTGGGTGCTGCTGGCATTTGCCGCCCGGCAACACCAAAAACCAGATGACGTAACCAAACGGGAATCCGCAGCAACTCGCCTATCGATTTCCCCAACATAACGTCACTGTCCTGATTGACGTGAAAGGATGGCGATCTCAATGTCGCATCGGTTGCTGGGCACAGGGCAATGGCTGCATCGGCCTGGCGTAAATTCCGATCACGCAATGCTTGCAGCGTCGAGAGGGTCAGGTTGCCGCCCGCCGAATCACCGGCAATAACAAGTCTTTCGGCGCTACCCGTACCTTGGGGCCCATTCACAGCAAGCCATTCAGCAGCAGCGATCGAGTCCTCCAGCCCCGCGAGCCGCGGATGCTCGGGCACCAATCGGTAATCGAGGGAGAAAACCGACATGCCCGTTACTTCAGCCAGCGCACTGGTAATACTGCGGTGGCTGAGAGGACTGCCGGCGATAAAGGCGCCCCCATGTATGTAGAGCAGCCTTAGATCGGGATTGCTGTGCGCCGCGAGCACCCATTCACCCTTCGGGCCAGATTCCGCGGTTGGCTCGATACTGGCGGTGTACCCACGCTCACGACCGATATCATCGAGGGCTTTGCGCAGCAGGCGCACCTTTTCACGCCGAGGCGCCTTGCCCCCGGAAGCCGCGGCAAAGCCCTCCACTGCTTGAACAACACTGTGCACCTCTGCACTCGGTGGATCTCCCGCGATGGGCGCTGGATAACCTTTGTCGAATTCCGATAAATCAGCCCCGTGTGCCATGCGAAACAGCAGCAGAGCCACTAAAAGCACGAGAGCAATGGCTAGGTATGTCATGTTTGAGTTTAAATTCACATTAGCGTTTTGCGCATTAAAGCAGAAATTGCACCATCCCGGACACTGGTTCGCTGAAACCGGCGCACATGAGCCGCACTAATTGCTCGCCATTGCGATAGGCGATAGACAAATGGCTTTGTATACTGAGGGGTGATGGACAAATCGTCTTTTAAAAAACCACCCAGTAAACAGGCCATACGCGAGAGCCTGGACAAGGACGTGGACGCTTTTCTGCAACGCGGTGGCGACATTCATCAGGTGCAGCAAGGTGAGACAGGGTTGGAAGCGAGATCCGCCCCATTACGCGCCCCCCTATTTAACGAACCAAAGACTGAACGAACACCCGTTGACGATGTCATTGCGGCACTCGACGAGAGGCGAGATCAAAAGCGCAAGTCGTCCGCTGGCGCGCGCAGGGGTCGCAAACCACGGCGCAGAAAACAGGTCATCTACGATGACTTCGGAGAGGCCCTTCGAACCGTTTGGATCGAAGAGTAATACTCGGGTGAACTAAAGGCCGATCCTGCCCGTACCTGCACCGAACCTTTCATATATTCGGTGCACCATGATTACCCTCCATGAGGAAATTACAGTCCCGCGCAGCGTTGAAGATTGTTTTCGCTACATTGCGGATTTTCGAACTGCCGTCGAGTGGGATGCCACCGCCATCAGGGCAGACAAAATCACAGATGGACCCGTCGGTCTTGGCAGCCGTTTTGATCTCGACTGCGCCGTCGGACCCACATCGCTGAACCTCATCTACGAAATCGAGGAATATCAGCCTTGGCATAGCATCGTGTTGCGGGGCAAAGGGCGCTTCTTTGACGTGCTGGACACTATCGTGTTCTCGGACCAGGGCGATCACACCCACATCGACTACACCGCTGAGTTCCAATACCGCCCCGGCCTAGAGAGCCTTGCGATGCAATTTGAAGCCGGTATGCGGGCGATGGGCGCCGCCAGTCTCGCGGGCATGCGTAAGGCCCTCGAAGACAACAATCCGCCCCCCGAAACCCGTGAATGTACCCAGCGGGCAGACAACTGGCTGGTTCCTGGCATCGCCCACTTCACCCGCTGGGGTTATAAGCGCGGTTTAAAGCACTGGAAGCCCATGAGCCGCTTTATGCACAACACGCATGTGGTTTTGACCGGCGCGAGTTCGGGTCTGGGGCTGGCATCAGCCATCGCGCTAGCTGAAGCCGGAGCGGACCTTACGCTTGTTATCCGAAATCCCGACGGCGTCGATGTGCTGAAAAAGCAAATCAGAGAGGCGACTGGCAGAACGGATATCGCTATTGAGTTAGCAGATATGTCGCTGATATCCCAAGTCGATAGCCTTGCCGATCGGCTCATCGCTAGCGGCAAGCCCATCGATGTGCTCATCAACAATGCTGGGGCCTTGTTTAACGAGTACGGTGAAACAGCGGAGAACATCGAACGCAGCTTTGCACTGCTCCTGTTAAGCCCTTGGCATTTTACCCAGCGCCTAAAACCGTTGCTCGCTGGGCATACGCAGCCCGCTCGAGTTGTTAATGTCGTGTCGGGCGGGATGTACACGGAAAAGCTCAGTTGCCAACGTTTGATTATGTCCGAGGAGGGTTATCAAGGCGCTAAGGCCTACGCTCGGGCAAAGCGCGGCTTAATGATTGCCACCGAGAGTCTTGCGGAAGACTGGCGGGCAGACAATATCGTAGTGAACGCCATGCATCCTGGGTGGGCCGATACTCCCGGCGTTGCCAGTGCCCTACCCACTTTTCGATCAGTAACGCGTCGGGTGCTTCGAAATTCTGCTGAAGGCGCGGACACTATAATTTGGCTGGCACGGGCAACTGAAGCCGATCAAATTTCAGGGAAATTGCTATTAGATCGGGAAGTGCGCACACCCTACTTGCTTGACAGCACCCGCGAACGCTCAGATCAGCGGGGTCAGTTATTTGAGTTACTGGACGAACAACTGGCAAAAGCACAAGAAGCCTAAGCCATAGTAGAGAGTGTTAGCGCTTTGGGGATCCCATATTATTGGTGCTCGGGCTAGATCACTGCCCCTCGGCTTCAAATATTTGTCTGGCACCAATGGCTCAGGGAAGGCTAAGCTATTGTTCCGCAATTATTAACCTCAAGCATGCATTCGCCCCTCAAGCCCTTCCATCCCGAAATAAACGAAACGCAGATCGCCGACCTCAAGCAACGCTTGTCGTTGGCGCGTTTCCCCGATGAAGAAACTGTCGGCGACTGGTCTCAGGGGATCCCCCTAGGCTATGTACGCGAATTAGTGGACTACTGGCGCCATGACTACGACTGGCAGCGAGCCGCGTCTACGTTGAACCAGTGGCCAAATTTCATCACTGAGATTGATGACATTGATATTCACGTCATTCACGTACGCTCGCCGCACACCGCGGCGACGCCACTGCTGATGACCCATGGCTGGCCAGGCTCAGTCTTGGAATTTCGCCACGTTATCGATCGTCTGGCTGATCCAACGCGCTTCGGCGGTCGCGCCGAGGACGCTTTTCACGTCGTGGTTCCCGCACTTCCGGGTTACGGATTTTCAGGCAAGCCTCGGCAGCCCGGCACGACCATAGGACGCATCGCTACCTATTGGATCGAGTTAATGGAACGCCTTGGCTACCCGCGTTTTCTCGCCCACGGGGGCGACTGGGGCTCGATGATCACCCAAGGGCTGGCTCTCGCAAACAGTGACGCTTGCCGCGGCATACATATCACTTTGCCGACCGTTGCCCCCGACCCCACGACATTTGCAGATCCCCTCCCCGAGGAAATCCAAGCCCGAGAGGTCTACAACTTTTATCAAGCATGGGAATCGGGTTACGCCAAGATTCAGAGTACGCGGCCACAAACCCTTGGCTATGGCTTAGCGGATTCACCCGTGGGCCAACTCGCCTGGATAGTTGAGAAGTATGCACAGTGGACTGATTGTGAACGGGATGGTTTCCGACACCCTGAAAATGCCATTAGTCGCGACGATCTCATCGATACCGTGATGCTGTACTGGATAACCAACAGTGGCGCGAGTTCTGCACGGCTGTACTGGGAGAGCTTTGGCAAACCCGATCTCAGGACCATTGAGCAGGCCTGCGGGATTTCACTGTTCCCTACCGAAATTTTTCGCGCGAGTAAGCGCTGGGCTGAGAAACGGTTCACGAACCTCATGTATTTTAACGATCAGATTCCGCGGGGCGGCCACTTCTGCGCGCTTGAGGTACCCGAATTGCTTGTTCACGAGATTCGGACTTGGCACACCGCACTGGGCAAATCCCCACTAGGACACTGAGCACCATGGAAAAATTTACGTCCCCGTTTTTCGCTGAGGATATTAGCGAGCCCCATTCTGAATACTGGTTGGCACGGCGCAAAGTAGCAGAAGCGATGCGTGAGCTCATCGAAGCCAGTACTGTTAGCGATATTGCTGCTGAAGATGCCGACGACATTGCGGCAGACTTACAACGCATCTCTAGTCGACTGCGACAGTATCGTCAGTTACACGGTGTCGTTGCCTACGCGAAAGCCCATGGCAACTTCCCCGTCGCCAATCACGAGATTCTCTGCGTGGGCGGCGCAAGCCATCCCATAGCGCCGGGCCTCCGTCACTGGAATGATGGTGAGTTGGTAAAAGGCGCGGTCACTTTTGACTGGGCCTACGAAGGGCCACCGGGACATGTCCATGGGGGCTGGGTAGCCGCTGTACTCGACCACTTCATGGGCATGGCTCACATGCGCACTGGCAAGCCGGGTATGACGGGGGGACTCGATATTCGGTACCGA
>CBFHHJ010000059.1:8891-9127 GCA_965655505.1 Luminiphilus sp. | reverse complement strand
ATAAGGGTGGTGTCGTCTGCGGCAGATACATGAGAGTAGACTTTAACAACAAGGTCACATACCCGTCATTTATTGTTTTAGGCGACGAGACAATCACTCGCCCAACAAAACTGGATGAACAGATTTTATGCAGCGATAACCCCGAAGCCAGTCTCAATAAAGCCTTATCGATAGATTATGAGCGGCAGCGCGGTCACATCCTAAAAATCATGGCAGACTTTAGCCTGTTAGAAGGG